>NZ_JBMRBK010000037.1:0-71491 GCF_057351765.1 Trinickia sp.
GGCAGCGCGAGCTGGCTGGCCACCACACGCTTGTTGCCCGTCGCGAGGTCGATCCTCGCAAGGTCGCCCGCGGCAGATTCGGTGACGTAGAGTGCGCCGTCGCGGCCGAGCGTCATTTGCGCCGGTCCCGCCAGCCCCGTGGCCACGATCTTGCGCGTGGCGAACCCCGCACCGCTCGCCTGCGTGATATTGCCGGTGGCGAACTCGGCGACGAGCACGCTGCCGTCCGCGAGCGGCAGCGCAGCGTAGGGCGTCTGCCAGCCGGTCGTCGTGGCGAGCGTCGTGTTGCTCGCGCGATCGAGCACCTGCACGGTGCCGGTGATCCACGAGGCCAAAACGACCAGCTTATCGGAGAGGCCGAGGGCGAACGGGTATTGCAACGTAGAGCCGGCGGCCCACATGCGCATCACGTCTGTCACGGCGCCGCTGGCCAAATCGACCTTGCGGTAGCTGAAAATATCGGCAAGCCACATGTTGCCGCCCGACACCTTGATGCCGGCGGGCACCGCAACCACCCCGCCGGTCAGCAGCCTCGACGAACCGCTCGCCATATCGACAGCCGTGATCGAGTTGTCAGCGAAGTTGGAGACGTAGATCGTGCCGTCAGACGCAAGCACGAGGTTATCCAGCGAGGGCTTCAGCGTCTTGAACACCGTCTTGCGGCCGGTTACCGGATCGACCTTGCTGAGTTCCCCGGTTGCCGCGTCGACGACCCAGAGGTTGCCCGAGGCATCGAGTTTGACGGCGCTGGGCGCGTTGAATTCGGCGTTGATCACGCTGAGCGCGCCGTTCGCCGGGTCGATTCTCACGACGCTGTGCTTGAACCACAGCGGGCCGTAGATCATGCCGTCGGCACCGACCTGAAAGCCGTCCAAGCCGCCGAGGTCCTTCGCGATGAGCCGAGGCGGATGGGCGCCCGTCACGTCGATTTCCCAGAGAGCGTCACCGGCGAAGACCTGGCTGACATAGAGCTTGCCCGTCTTTGGGTCGAAAGCGACGGCATTGATGCCCGGCAAATCGCTGGCCACCACCTGTATCGGCGCACGTGCACCCGCGCGATAGTGCACGACGCCCACCAGATAGCTGGTCCAGGCCATCTGGCCTTGCGGGCCGATGGCCATGTCGTCGGCCTGCCCATCGGGACTACCGATGAACACCTTTGCGTCGCCGGTGGTGCGGTCGACTTGCCAGATCGAATTGCCGATGATCGTGCACGCGAGCAGGCGGCCATGCTCGTCGATTGCCAAGCCATGCACACCCGAGAAATGCGACGGCGCGACAATTGCCTCTGGGACGCGCCAACCATTGGGTTGGGAAGGTTGCGCAGAGGCGCATAAGCTCGCCAGCAGGGAGCAAGCGGTCAAGAAGCGGGCAACGGCACGGTTCATGGTGGGTCTTTCGCGAAGGACGCTGCGTCGAGTGGGGCGGGACGCGTTCCATGATCCGGACAACGCGCCTGGCGGGCTTGAATCGGCGTGCCGTGTTTGACTCTGCGTGCTCTTATTTTTTATTTAATGGCTGTAAACTGGCTTGCACTATGCAATTCGCATTGCCGTGTCCAGGGGCACCGCACGATGGTGCTGCCGGCTCGTTGTTACGAAGGCGCAACTTTCGCAAACTACTGTCATCGACGAAATGGACCCGCGCGAAAGATTACATACCTCTTACATCGGTGTGCGAGACACGCCGACGCTGTTCGTGACGACGTTGCAGAAGTCGACGATGTTCCTCAACAGGGAACGATGCGACGTAGCCAACCACGGTCTCACTCCGGACTATCCGCTGGAGGACGCATTCGCCGTTTATCTGATGCTGGAAGCGATGCCCAGTTGGGACCTGTGGTGCGACGGCAAGCCTCGACCGGTGGTGGATCATCGAGCCGGGGAAGTCGCGATATACAACCTCGATCAGTTGTGGCGGGCCAACATGCGGGCGACATTCGATTGCCTGCATATTCATATCGCACGCGCAGCGTTCGACGAAATCGCATGGGAAGCGGGCACTCAGCGGATCAACGATCTTGTTTGCCCTCCTCACGAGAACACCTTCGATCCGGTGATTTTTTCCTTGGGGACGAGCTTGCTTCCGGCGCTCGAGCACCAGGAACGCGCGAGCCAATTGTTTGTCGAGCACGTCTCATATGCGCTGAATCTGCATATTGCCGTCACGTACGGGAAAATGCAGCTTCGGTTCGCCAGAGTGAACGGTGGTCTCGCTCCTTGGCAGATGCGGCGCGCCACCGACTACCTGATCGAGCGCCTCGATGGACAGGTCTCATTGCTTGAACTTGCCAATTATTGCGGTCTTTCGCGTAGCCATTTTTCGCGTTCATTCAAGCGGTCGACGGGATATGCTCCGCATCAATGGTTGGCGCGCAAACGAGTCGACCGGGCGAAGGATTTGCTGGCCAACACCACGCTGGCTCTTTCCGAGATCGCGATCCGGTGCGGTTACGCTGATCAGAGCCATTTCAGCCGTGCGTTCAGCGCGCAGACCTCAGTCACGCCGACCCAGTTCCGACGGGCCCGTTCATCGAAGCGCATCGATGCCGGCTTCGAGATGTCGGCGTCATCCGAAGGCTGATTGCGGACCGGCTCGACGTAGACGGGACCGCCGGCTGGCGTCGGCGTCAGCGCTGACCGTGCGCAAGCCCTGCGCGAGCGGACGAACCCGCTTACTGGCTATAATCGGCCGGGCCTTGCGTGGGCCTCGTGGGCCGATGCCGCGGCGGCCGCCGCCTGGCGCCGCTTCATTTTTTGGAAATCATGGATTCCTTTTTCAAGTACCACGTATTTTTCTGCGTCAACCGGCGCGAGCCCGGCGCCGATCGCCCAAGCTGCGCGAACTGCAACTCCGAGGCGATGCAGGCCTATGCGAAAAAGCGCGTGAAAGAACTGGGGCTCGCCGGCCCCGGCAACGTCCGGATCAACAAAGCCGGATGCCTCGATCGCTGCGAACTGGGGCCGACCGTCGTCGTGTATCCCGAGGGCACCTGGTACACGTATGTCGACGAATCGGATATCGATGAGATCGTCGAGTCGCACCTCCAACACGGCACGATTGTCGAGCGGCTCAAGATCGATTGACGGAACCACGCGCGCCATGAATGCCCAAACGAAAAAATTTCTGATCGACGGGCCCGTCGGCAAGATCGAAGTTGCCGTCGATATGCCCGCCGATGCGCCGCGCGGCATGGCGCTCGTTGCCCATCCGCATCCGCTGTTCGGCGGCACGATGGACAACAAGGTCGCCGTGACGCTCGCGCGCACCCTGGTGCAACTGGGCTATGTCGTCTACCGGTCGAACTTTCGCGGCGTGGGCGCCACGCAGGGGGAGCACGACAACGGCGTCGGCGAGCGCGACGATTTGATGGCGGTCCTCGAGCATATGCGCGCCGACCCCACGCACGGCACGCTGCCGCTCGTGCTGGCCGGATTCTCGTTCGGCACGGTCGTGCTCTCGCATGTGGCGGCGCGGCTGCGCGATGCCGGCGTCGCCATCGAGCGGATCGTGTTCGTCGGCACGGCCGCGAGCCGCTGGGACGTTGCGCCCGTGCCGGAAAACACGCTCGTCATTCATAGCGAGTTGGACGAAACCGTACCGATCGGCTCCGTTTTCGAGTGGGCACGGCCGCAGGAGCTGCCCGTGGTGGTCGTTCCGGGCGGCGAACATTTCCTGCATCGCAAGCTGCATATCCTCAAGCGGATCGTGACCGACGCGTGGCGGTAGCCGGTGCGGGCGCCGGTGCAGTACCGCTCATCGGCGTTTCGGGGCCACAGGTACGCGGAAAATGCAAATCGACGCGATTGCGCCGCGTATAATGGGCGCAATTTTTTTGCACGAGCGTCGCCGCGCGACGGGCGTTCCACCGCTCGGCGATCCGGCGCTCGAGCGCCGAACCGAACGCGCCACCGCCTGTCCAACGCTCGCTTTGCGCCGGGCGGCGCGGCCGCCACGCTGACTTCTCTCGCACGAACTGAATCCTATGCGCTCTTCCTTCTTCGGCATGCCGTCCATTGCCTCGTCTTTCGTTTGCCCTTCGATCGTCCGCA
This sequence comes from Trinickia sp., assembly GCF_057351765.1. Taxonomy (NCBI): domain Bacteria; kingdom Pseudomonadati; phylum Pseudomonadota; class Betaproteobacteria; order Burkholderiales; family Burkholderiaceae; genus Trinickia; species Trinickia sp. The sequence continues at coordinate 4,053 of NZ_JBMRBK010000037.1, forward strand.
CGCTGCCTGCGACACTGGCATCCGCCGCCGCGTTGGCGGCTGCATGCTATGCGCCGGGCGCCGCGGCGCAAGTGCCGCCGCCGGCCGTGACGGCGCGTTCGTGGGTGCTCATCGACGCCACGAGCAACCAGGTTCTTGCCTCGGGCAATGCGAACGAACGCGTCGAGCCGGCTTCGCTCACGAAGCTGATGACGGCTTATCTCGTCTTCGAGGCCCTGCACACGAAGAAGATTTCGATGGATCAGGTCGTGACGCCGAGCCTTGCCGTGCGGCGCGTGCGCAACGACGAATCGCGCATGTTCATCGAAGCCGAAAAGCCGGTGACCGTGCACGATCTCGTCTACGGAATGATCGTGCAATCGGGTAACGATGCCGCGATCGCGCTGGCGGAACTCGTCGGCGGGACGGAAGGGCATTTCGTCGAAATGATGAATGCCGAAGCGAAGAAGCTCGGCATGACCGGCACGCACTATGCCGACGTCAACGGCATGCCCGACCCGCAGCACTACACGACGGCGGCCGATCTGGCGACGCTTTCCGCGCATCTGATTCGTGACTATCCCGAGTACTACTCGATCTTCGCGGTCAAGGAATTCACCTATAACAAGATCAAGCAGCCGAACCGCAATCGTCTGCTGTGGCTCGATCCGAGCGTCGACGGTCTGAAGACGGGTCACACGCAGGCGGCGGGCTACTGCCTGATCGCGTCGGCGAAGCGCTCGTTGCCTGGCGTGCCCGATGCATCGCGCCGTCTCGTCAGCGTCATGATGGGCGAGCAAAAGGAACACGAGCGCGTACAGGACAGCATGAAAATGCTGAACTATGGCTATAGCGCTTATGACGTGGTCCGGCTCGTGAAGGCGAATCAGGTGGTGCAGACGCCGCGCGTGTACAAGGGCGCGGCCAACAGCGTGCCCGTCGGCGTGAAGAGCGACCAGTACATCACCGTGCCGCGCGGCATGGGCGACAAGGTCAAGCAGCAGGTGACGCTGAATGCGCCGCTCGTCGCGCCGATCGCCGAGGGGCAGCCGCTCGGAACGGTGCAGATCGTCGGAGATGGCAAGACGCTGACCCAGTTCCCCATCGTGGCGCTTCAGCCGGTGCCGGCTGCCGGCATCGGTGGGCGTATCTGGGACTCGTTGATGCTGATGTTCAGCAAGAAGTGACGTGGAGCCACGCGAAATGAGCCCGGTCAATGAATCGTTGTTCGAGTTTCCATGCGACTTTCCGATCAAGGTGATGGGGAAGTCCCACCCCGATTTCGCGGAAACGATCGTGACCGTCGTGCGCGATTTCGATCCGACCTTCGAGGCGTCCCGCATCGAAATGCGGGCGTCGAGCGGCGGCAACTACATCGGCTTGACGGTGACCGTGCGCGCCACGAGCCGCGAGCAGCTCGACGACATCTATCGCGCGCTCACCGGGCACCCTATGGTGTCGGTCGTGCTCTGAGCCTTGCGCACTTTCGCGATACCGCCGACATCCATAGAATCTAGCCGGTCGCAGGCGAAATCAGCGCACTGTCCGCCGCCTGCGCGCCAGCCGCGCCCCTGCAAGCCTTCACGTATAACGCCCGGAAGCGCTCCACCTCCTCGAATATCCATGTGTGGAAGGCCTGCACCCGCGCGGTTGCGATGAGAGACGGCGGGCATACGAAGTAATAGCTAGCGGTGCTCGGCGCATCGATGTCGAAAAGGCGCACGAGCCGTCCAGCCGCGAGCTCGTGCGTGGCGATCGACCGGCGCACGAGTCCAACGCCCTGGCCGTCGATGACCGCCTGCAGCAAATTCGACGAATCCTGATAGAGCACGCCCCGCCGCGGTTCGCTGATATTGCCGAGCCCCGCGACATCGAACCAAGGGCGCCAAAGCTCGTCGTCCGACCGCAAGAGCCGCGCGTCCACCAGATCGGCCGGCGTCTTCGGCAGCGCCCCACCGTTGTAAGACGGCGCGCACACGGGAAAGAACACTTCATCCAGCAGCGGCTCGACATATAGATCCGGATAGTGTCCGCTGCCGTAGCGGATCGCGAGATCGACGTCGTCGCGCGTGAAATCGGTGAGGGCATTGGTCGATAGCAGCTCGACGTCGATTTGCGGGTTGCGTTCGATGAAGCTGCCGATGCGCGGGGTGATCCATCGTGCGGAGAACGACGAAGCCGATGAGACGATGAGGCGCCGCTCGCGGTCGGACGAGCGCACGTCATATGTCGCATCGGCGAGCGCCATCAGCGCGGCGCGTACGGCCTTGGCATAGCGGCCGCCGGTCTCGGTGAGCCGGACGCGTCTGCCGTCGCGAGCGAAAAGGGCGGTGCCGAGCTGCTCTTCCAATGCACGAATCTGGTGGCTGACCGCGCCATGCGTGACGAACAACTCATTGGCGGCGCGCGAAAAGCTCTCGTGCCGCGCAGCGGCCTCGAACACGCGCAGCGCGTTGAGCGGGGGGAGGTGTCGGAGGTTCATTGTGAATTTATTTCACATACCGGTGAGAATTGATCGTTTTACGCTGAGGTCCGCCACGCCTAGGATTCTAGTCATCGAAGGCCCCTTTTTGGAAACGATCATGAGAAAAATATCCTCAAGCATCACGTTCGAAATCGAACCTGGCGAAACGGCTTCCATGTTGATCGGCGACAGCACCCGGCTGACAGCCGAGGGCGGGCCGCTCTGGGTGACGCGTAGCAATGACGTCGAAGATTACTGGCTCCAGCCCGGCACTGCGCTGCATCTGCGCCGCGGCGAGCGCTTGTGGCTCAGCGTCGAAGGCAGCGAGAAGGCCGAGGCACGATTCGTCGCGCCGCTGACGAGCCGTGCGCTCGTTCAGGATTGGCTCGGTGCACTCACGGAGCGTCTCGCCGCGCGCTGGCGCGGTGAGTGGCACGCGATCTGATGCAGACTCGCGGCCCCGGGGCGGCGGCGCCTTGCTGCCGCCCCGCTTGCATAGGCGCGGTGGCGGCCCGGCGGCGTCGGTCCGATTCCGGTAAACTGCGCAAATCATGTGTCCCGCGTCGAACCCCGAAACCGCCGTCTCTCCGGAAATCATTCCGCAAAGCCCGAGGGCGACGGCTGACGCCGGTCTGACCGTCCGCTGGCGCGGGCTCGAACCTTACGAGGCCAGCTTTACCGCGATGCGCGAGTTCACCGAATCGCGTACCGACGCCACGGCCGATGAACTCTGGCTGGTCGAACATCCCCCTGTTTTCACGCTGGGCCAGGCCGGCAATCCGGCGCATTTGCTGGCGGCGGACCCTGCCATTGCGCTGGTCAAAGTCGACCGCGGGGGGCAGATCACTTACCACGGGCCCGGTCAGGTCGTCGCCTATTTGCTGCTGAATCTGAGGCGGCGCGGCATTCTCGTGCGTCAACTCGTCACGCTGATCGAGGAGGCCGTGATCGAGACGCTCGCGGCGTATAATCTCGCCGGCGAGCGCCGTGCCGGTGCCCCCGGCATCTATGTGGCGCCCGGGTCACGCGCGGGGACGCACGCCGGCGCGAAGATCGCGGCGCTTGGCCTGAAGATTCGCAACGGATGCAGCTATCACGGTGTCAGCCTCAACGTGAACATGGATCTGCGCCCGTTTCTCGCGATCAATCCGTGCGGCTATGCGGGGCTCGAAACGGTGGATATGGCCACCTTCGGCGTCACCGCCGGCTGGCGCGATGTCGCCGGCACGCTGGCCGCGCGCCTTGCCGCCAACCTCGACATCGCTCTCGCGCATCGCTCATCGACTGGATCTACCGAATGACAGACCTTCATGCCCAACCGGCCGACGCCGCCACGACAGGCGCCGCCGACGTCCGCGAGCCCGCCACCGCCGCGTATGACGCCAGCGCGAAGCAAAAGGCCCAAGCCAAGACGGCACGGATTCCGATCAAGATCGTGCCGATCGAAAAGCTGAAAAAGCCGGAGTGGATTCGCGTGAAGGCGGCGACGGGCAGTTCGCGCTTCAGCGAGATCAAGCAGATCCTGCGCGAGCACAACCTGCATACCGTCTGCGAGGAAGCGAGCTGTCCGAACATCGGCGAGTGCTTCGGCAAGGGCACGGCCACGTTCATGATCATGGGCGACAAATGCACGCGGCGCTGCCCGTTTTGCGACGTGGGTCATGGCCGCCCGGACCCGCTCGATACCGAAGAGCCGCTCAATCTGGCCCGAACGATAGCGGCGCTCAAGCTCAAGTACGTGGTCATTACGAGCGTCGATCGCGACGATCTTCGGGACGGGGGCGCCGCGCACTTCGTCGAATGCATTCAGAAGGTTCGCGAGCTTTCGCCGCAAACCCGCATCGAAATTCTCACGCCTGACTTTCGCGGCCGGCTCGACCGTGCGCTCTCGATTCTGACGAGCGCGCCGCCCGATGTCATGAATCACAATCTCGAAACGGTGCCGCGGCTTTACAAGGAAGCCCGACCGGGCTCCGATTACGCGCATTCGCTGAAGCTGCTGAAGGACTTCAAGGCGCTGCATCCGGAAGTCGCGACGAAGTCCGGCCTGATGGTGGGACTCGGCGAGACGGAGGAAGAGATCCTTCAGGTCATGCGCGATCTGCGCGCGCACGATGTCGATATGCTGACGATCGGCCAGTATCTGCAGCCGTCGGAACATCACCTGCCGGTGCGTGCGTACGTTCATCCGGACGTTTTCAAGATGTATGAGGCCGAGGCTTACAAGATGGGCTTCACGCATGCCGCGGTCGGCGCGATGGTGCGCTCGAGCTACCACGCGGATCTGCAGGCGCACGGCGCCGGTGTCGTGGCGGAAATATAAAAAAGCGTTTTTCCGGCTTTTGAGGGACGGACGGAACCGTCCAGCTATCTGGACGGCCTCCTTTCGCGATTCCGGAACTCCGGAATCGAAGGCGCCGCGCCGGAAAAATACTCGATAAAAATCAATCGGTTAGATAGTGCTTAACGTTGGCATCGACCTTGCAGATAGATGGCCTGCGGCCCCCGGGCCCTACCCATTAATCAAGCAAGGAGACAGCCGATGCGCCCGCTCAAGAAACCCTTCTATCGAATCCTATATGTCCAGGTGATCGCGGCGATCGTCGCGGGCATCGTGCTCGGTCATTTCGCGAGCAAGCTCGCGATCGACATGAAGCCGCTCGGCGACGCATTCATCAGCCTCGTGAAGATGGTGATCGGGCCGATCATCTTTTGTACGGTCGTGACCGGCATCGCGGGCATGGAGGACATGAAGAAGGTCGGCCGCGTCGGCGGCAAGGCGCTCCTGTACTTCGAAGTCGTTTCGACGTTCGCGCTCGTACTGGGCCTGATCGCCACTCATGTGCTCAAGCCCGGTGCCGGCTTCAATGTCGATATCGCAACGCTCGACGGCAAGGCCGTCGCCACGTACGCCGAGAAGGCGGCGCATGGCGACAGTGCCGTCGACTTCTTCCTGCACATCATTCCGAAGACGTTCACCGACTCATTCGCGCACGGCGACATTCTGCAGATCTTGCTGATCGCGCTGCTCTTCGGCACGGTACTCGCCACGATCGGCGAGCGCGGCAAGCCCGTCACGAACTTCATCGAAAGCTTGTCGCACGTCCTGTTCGGCATCGTGCGCATCGTGACCAAGCTCGCGCCGATCGGCGCCTTCGGCGCCATGGCCTTCACCATCGGCAAGTACGGCCTCGGTTCGTTGCTGCCGCTCATGAAGCTGATCGGCACGTTCTATCTGACGGCTATCGTGTTCGTGCTCGTCGTGCTCGGGACGATCGCTCGCCTCGTGGGCTTCAACATCATCCGGTTCATCGCCTACATCAAGGAAGAAATGCTGATCGTGCTCGGCACGAGTTCGTCCGAAGCCGCGCTGCCGCAACTGATGGAAAAGCTCGAAAAGCTCGGTTGCTCGCGCTCGGTCGTCGGCCTCGTCGTGCCCACGGGCTATTCGTTCAACCTCGATGGAACGAACATCTACATGACGATGGCCGTGCTCTTCATCGCACAAGCCACGAACACGGACCTCACGCTGGCTCAGCAGCTCACGCTGATCGCGGTCGCCATGCTGACCTCGAAGGGGGCCAGCGGCGTCACGGGCGCGGGCTTCATTACGCTCGCCGCGACGCTTGCCGTCGTGCCTACGATCCCTGTCGCGGGCATGGTGCTGATTCTCGGTATCGATCGCTTCATGAGCGAGTGCCGCGCGCTGACGAACATCGTCGGTAACGGCGTCGCCACGGTCGTGGTATCGGCATGGGAAAAGGAGCTCGACCGTGCGAAGCTCAAGCGCACCCTGAGCGGCGGCGACGTCGAAGTAGGCGAGGCGGTCAAAGCTTGAACCTCGATGCGCCGGCGCTCCGGCCGGCGCCGGCGGATTTCGCGCGCTGTGCCACAATGGCCCTTTATCCCCGCCCGGAATCCGCTGCTGTGAAACGTCGTGCTGTCGTCGTTTTCGCGCTCGCCGCCGTGCTCATCGCGGCATGCGTCGTCACGTGGCGCATCACCTGGCTGCGCGGTGTCGACGACATCCAGCAACAAGCCGCCGTGCGAGCCGACCGCACGGCGAATGCATTGAGCAGCACGCTCGATCGCTACGAATCGCTTTCCTACCTCCTCGCAAGTCACCCGCTCGTCCAGGAAGCACTGGAACACCCGACGGCTGACGCCATCGCGCGTGCCAACCGCTATCTCGAAGATGCCAACCGGCATGCGCATGCGACGGTGACTTACATCGTGCGAGCCGACGGGCTCTGTCTCGCGGCCAGCAACTGGAATCTCGCAGATACCTTCGTCGGCTCCAACTACCTGTTCAGGCCGTATTTCATCGATGCCATGAAGGGCCAGGTGGGCCGCTTCTTCGGTATCGGCACCGTCTCGCACGAGCCCGGGTATTTCATCTCCCAGCCGGTGTATCGCGACGGCCGCATCATTGGCGCCGCCGTCGTCAAGCTCAACCTCGAATGGTTTCCCGGCTCGGATGCGGGCGAGCCGTTGCTCGTTGCCGACAATCATGGCGTTATCTTTTTGTCCTCGGTGCCGGCCTGGAAGTACCGTGCCGTGGCGCCGCTGCCCGCGTCGGTCACCGCGGCGATCGAGCGCACACGCCAATATGCCCAACAGACGATCGCCGAGCTGCCGATGGCCACGGTTCGTCCGATCGATGCCAATGCGCAGATCGTGCGCGTCGGCGACGCGCGCTTCGGCCCGCACTTTCTTGCGACCCGGCGGTGGCTGGGCTCGCCGGCCTGGCAACTGATTACGCTCTCCGCGATCGACCCGGTGCGAGCCGATGCGCGCAACGCAGCGGCGGCGGTCGGCTTCGGCTTCGCGTCGATCTGCTTGCTTGCGTTTTACTGGCGAACGCGCCGCGCCCGGCTCGCCGAAATGATCCGAGGCCGTGCGATGCTGCAAGCCGCCTATGCCGAACTGAACGAGCGCGTAGCCGAACGCACGGCAGATCTTTCCGCGGCCAACGCGCGATTGCAGACGGAAGTCGGCGAGCGGACCCGCGCGGAGCGCGAGCTGCGCGCGGCCCACGACGAACTCGTCCAGACGAGCAAGCTGGCGGCACTGGGCCAGATGGCAGCGGGCATCACGCATGAGCTCAATCAGCCGTTGGCGGCGCTGCGAGCCTTTTCGGACAACACGCGTGTGCTGCTCGAGCGCGGCGAGCAGGGCGCCGCGCGCGAAAATCTCGAGGCGATCGCGGCGCTGACCGAGCGCATGGGCAAGATCACGAACCAGCTCAAGCTCTTCGTCGGCAGGGCACAGCCGCGCACTGCGCGCGCGCCGGTCGTGCGAGCGGTTTGCAACTCGCTGAACGTGCTGCAAAAGCGGTTGCAGGGTGTCGTGCTCGATGTCACGCTCCACGATTCCGAAACGATGTCCGGCGGCTGCAGCGAGCCGCTCGACCTCGCGGCCGAGCACCCGGAGCTCGTTGCCTACTGCGACGAGCTGCGGCTGGAGCAGGCGCTGATCAATTTGATCGGCAATGCGCTCGATGCGGTCAGCGGTGTCGACGCCCCGCGCATCGGCATCGAGATCGGCGCGTCGTTCGCGAGCCTTTCGCTGACGGTGCGCGACAATGGTCCGGGCATCCCCGCGGATGTGCTACCGCGACTGTTCGAACCGTTTTTTACGACGAAGGGCATGGGAGAAGGGCTCGGTCTCGGCCTGGCAATCGCCTCGTCGATCGCCAGGGATTGCGGAGGAACGCTGAGCGCGCGCAATATGCCGGAAGGCGGAGCGGCCTTCGTACTGATGTTGCGCCGCGCCCTTGCGTCGAATGCACAGAGCGACGCGTCGGCGCGCTGATCCACTGCGCGTGCAGCGTATTCTCCTTCGGTTTTTACGATATCCGGCATGACAGCGACAGCAGCGATGAGCGACAGTCTTCAAGTGATCTTCATCGAAGACGACGAACTCGTGCGCCGGGCCAGCGTGCAGAGCCTGCAGCTTGCCGGCTTCGATGTGACGGGCTACCCCTCCGTCGAAGCGGCTCAGGTGGCTCTTGCCAGGGCCCAGGCAGGGGGCGCGGGGCCAGGCGTCATCGTGAGCGATATCCGGCTGCCCGGAGCCAGTGGGCTGCAACTGCTCGAACACTGCCGCGAGCACGTGCCGGAGGTGCCCGTCATTCTCGTCACGGGTCATGGCGACATCTCGATGGCTGTGCAAGCGATGCGCGACGGTGCCTATGACTTCGTCGAAAAGCCGTTCGCTTCCGAGCGTCTCATCGAGACGGTGCGCCGGGCATTGGAACGCCGGCGTCTGATGCTCGAAAACGACGCACTGCGACGCGAGCTCAGTCAGCGCGACGCGCTCGTGCCGCGCATCATCGGACGAAGTGCCGCGATCGAACAGGTGCGGCGCCTCATTGCGAAGGTTGCGCCAACGGATGCCGCGGTGCTCGTCAACGGCGACACAGGCGCCGGCAAGGAGCTCATCGCGCGCTGTCTGCACGAGCTCTCGCCCCGCCGCGCCAAATCTTTCGTTGCGGTCAATTGCGGTGCGCTGCCCGAGCCGATGTTCGAATCGGAGATGTTCGGATACGAGCCGGGCGCCTTTACCGGTGCGGCAAAACGCCGCATCGGGAAGCTCGAGTACGCCTCGGGCGGCACGCTTTTTCTCGACGAAATCGAAAGCATGCCGCTCTCGCTGCAGGTCAAACTGCTGCGCGTGCTGCAAGAGGGCGTGCTCGAGCGGCTTGGCTCGAACCAGCCTATTCGCGTGGATTGCCGCATCGTGGCTGCGGCGAAGGGGGACATGGCCGAGCACGTCGCAGCCGGCACATTCCGGCGCGATCTGCTTTATCGGCTCAATGTCGTGACGATCACACTGCCGACGCTGACCGAGCGCCGCGAAGACATCGTGCCGCTTTTCGAGCATTTTCTGCTCGATGCGGCGGTGCGCTACCAGTGTGCGGCGCCCGTACTTTCCGAGCGCCAGCGGTCGCGCCTGATCGAACGCGATTGGCCCGGCAACGTCCGGGAGTTGCGCAACGCCGCTGAGCGTTTCGTGCTCGGCATCGCCGACGGACAAGGCGCATTCGATTCGAGCGAGGAGGGCCCCAACGTGCCCGCGGCTCCCCTCAAAGAACGTGTCGAGCAATTCGAGCGCGCAGCGATTGCCGATGCGCTCGAAGCGGCGGGCGGTTCGGTGGCGGCCGCAGCCGACCGGCTGCAGATCGGCAAGGCGACGCTCTACGAGAAGATCAAACGATACGGCCTCGCCGAACGCGGCGAGGCCGGAAAAGAAACGGGTTGAGCGAGGGGTGCGTTCCGAGCGGAGCCGCGCGACCTTCGCCTAACGCGTTTGGGCAGCGCAGTGGGGCGCAGCCCGCTCAAGCCCCCAGCGCGTTTTGCAGTAACTTGTCGAGCTCTGCAAATTGCGGCTCGCCCACGTAGCGCTTCAGTATCGTGCCGTTCTTGTCGACCACGAAAGTGGTGGGTGTCAGCTGGACGTTACCGAACTGCTTGGCTGCGCTACCGTCATCCATGGCGACTTTGAACGGCAACTGGCGCGTTTGCGCGTAATTCGCGACGTACATCGGTGCGTCGTAGTTCATCGCGACGGCGACGAACTCGAGCCCACGGCCCTTGAAACGATTATAGGTCTCGACCATCTGAGGCATTTCCTTGACGCAGGTGGCGCAGCTCGTTGCCCAGAAATTGACGAGGTACACCTTGCCCTTGAGATCGGCCGTGGAGACTTTCTGCCCCGACAGCAGTGTGAACGTTGCGTCGGGCACGCGTTGCGAGGTGCCGAACGTCAAATAGCCGGCGACGGCAATGGCAGCCGCGGCGAGCGCCAGCACAACATAACGCAGTGGGCTGCGGCGGGCGGAAGCGGGGGTCTGGCTCATGGATGAAACCTCGAAAGCGCGAAGCGCGGTAACGGCGCCGCAATTTTAACGCCATTTGCCTGCGGGCGCGTGCCGCGCACGGCACGCTGACGTGTGCGCCGGACTTCTATCCATCGGCTTCTGGTAAATTGCTGCCACTTCAAGGAGTTCAAGGCGGATCCCGCTTGTTTATGCTTCGAATGACCCGCCGTCCTGCCGCGCTGCTCTTCCTGCTTGCCGCCTTCACCGTGGCCGCCTGCTCGCCGGCCTACGATTGGCGCACCATCACCGACGACACGAACGGCTACACAATCGATTTGCCGGCCAAACCGCTGATCGACGAAAGACCGATCGACATTGCAGGCACTACCATGCGGATGCACGTCCGGGCCGCCCGTGCTCAGAACGCCATGTTCTCTGTGGGCACCGTTGCGATGCCCAGCGACGACCCGAAGCTGCAGCGCGCGGTGCTCGACTCGATGCGCGACGCGTTGGCGCGCAATGTCGGCGCAAAACCGGACGCGCGCCCTATCGACGTCCCGGTGGCCGATGGCGGCCATGTCCCCGCACTCGAACTGGAAGTCAACGGCCCCGTGGGGGCGACGGGCAGGCACAAGACCATCCACGCTTGGCTCGTAGCGCGGGGCACGCACGTTTATCAAGCCGCCGTGATAGCCGACGACGCGCCGCCCGAAGAGCAAACCGACCAGTTTTTTCAGTCGTTCAAGGTCTTCTGACGATGATGGAGCCCACCGAAGGCTACGCTTCGCCCGGTTTTTCCGGGCTATTTGCTCCAGGTTGTGGATAACTTTGTTGAAAACCGGTGTAACACGGGTGCAAACGCTTGCCCGGCTGGCTTGTAGTCAACCTATTCATTCGCTGTTCGCGCGTAAGCTCCCATAAAAATCAATGACTTGAGATAATTTTCTCGGGTGATGCCTTCAAAACAGCGATGATCAATCGCAAATCCAGATATGTGTATAAGTCAAGCCTACCAAAACATGGGGCTAGGGGCGTTGGCATAAAGGGCATGAACGGCCGCGCGCACTGCGGCGCTCATGACAGCGACGCGACGCGCCGATATTGGATCGCTTCGGCCACATGCGCGCTGTTTGGCATGGCATCGCCCGCGAGATCGGCGATGGTTCGCGCGACCTTCAAAACCCGGTAGTAGGCCCGCGCCGACCAGCCGAAGCGTTCGCTCGCTTCCCTCAACAGCAGCTCGCCACCGGCGTCCGGTCGGCACACTTCGTCGACTTCGCGTCCCGCGAGTTCGCGGTTGGTCTTGCCCTGCCGCGCACGCTGGCGATCCCGGGCCGCGACGACGCGCCGAGCGATAGCGGCGGTGGGCTCGCCGGACGCTCCGGCACGGGCGGACAGCTCCGCTGCGCTCAGCGCTGGCAACTCGATCTGAATATCGATGCGATCGACGAGCGGCCCCGACAGCTTGCGCAGGTAGCGGGTGGCCGCATCGGGCGTGCACCGGCAGCGGCCCGCCGGGTCGCCCCGCCACCCGCAGGGACAGGGATTCATGGCCGCGACGAGCTGGCAGGCTGCGGGGAAATCGGCTTGCTGGGCCGCGCGCGAGACAGTGATACGGCCCGCCTCGAGCGGCTCGCGCAGCGTCTCGAGTACATGGCGATCGAATTCGGGCAGTTCGTCGAGGAACAGCACGCCCAGGTGGGCGAGTGTGATTTCCCCGGGTTGCGGCGGATTGCGCCCGCCGACCAGTGCGGCGGCGCTCGACGAATGGTGCGGCGCGCGAAATGGACGGCGGCGCCATTGCACTGGGGAAAAACCGAGCATGCTCGCCGAGAGCAGCGCGGCCGAGGCGAGCGCTTCCTCGTCGGACATGGGCGGCAGCAAGCCTGGCAGCCTGGCCGCGAGCATCGACTTGCCGGCTCCGGGCGGGCCGACCATCAGCATGTGATGTCCTCCGGCGGCTGCGACTTCGAGCGCCCGGCGCGCACCGGGCTGCCCGATCACGTCGGCCATGTCGGGTACGGCGGCGGAAGCGTGGGCCCCGAGCGAGGGCGCCTCGATAGGGCGCAACGTTCCATCCTCGGCTCCAGCGAGATGCGCGCACAACGAGGGCAGATCGGGCGCGCCGTAAACATGCACTCCCGGCACGAGCGCCGCCTCGCCCGCACTGGCGAGCGGCAGATAGAGTTCCGGCAGGCCCAGGCCCAGGCCCAGGCCCAGGCCCAGGGCTGGGCCAGGCTCCGCAGCGGCGGCCTCTTGCACGCCGCCATCGATGCCGGTCCGCTCGCGCCGCGTGTCCCGGCTCGAAGGACTGGCGCCATCGTGCCGCCGGCGCCGCGCCGTCCCGCAGGCCATCGCGAACGCACCGCGCATCGGTCGCAAAGCTCCCGTCAATGAAAGCTCGCCGGCAAACTCGCGCGGTCCGAGCGCCGCAGCGGGAATTTGTCCGCTCGCCGCCAGGATGCCGAGCGCGATCGGAAGATCGAAGCGCCCGGATTCTTTCGGAAGATCGGCCGGTGCGAGATTGACGGTAATCCGGCGGACCGGAAACTCGTAGCCGCAATTCTGCAGCGCAGCGCGCACGCGCTCGCGGCTTTCGCGCACTTCGAGATCAGGCAAACCGACGATGGAAAATGACGGCAGGCCATTGGCGAGATGCACTTCGACGGTCACTTCAGGCGCGCGGCCGGCAGCCGGCGCGCGCGAACGCACCACGGCAAGCGACATGGATTCTCCGGGGAATGAAGCAGGCGGCTGGTGCGCCGCCTGCGGATACGGCAAGGAGCGATACGCCGCGGCAGCGCGTTACGCGCGCGCCGGGCGAAAAGAGGGAGGGTGACTCAGGATTCTTGCGAGGCGGCGAGCTTTTGCTCGAGCTCTGCCACCCGCCGCTCGAGTTCTTCGAGGCGCGTGCGCGTGCGCAGCAACACCTGCGCTTGTGTATCGAACTCCTCCCGCGTGACGAGATCGAGCTTGGAGAAACCCTGGGAGAGCATGGCCTTCACGTTGCGCTCGACGTCTTTCGCCGGCGAGTGCTTGAGCAGGTCGCTCATGCGCGCCTGGAAGTCCTGAAAGATATCGTTCGGTTGCTTCATGATGGTTCCCCTCGGACGCACAAAAAAAGTGCAGCCCATTCGAAAAGTAACGTCTATAACGCACCGATGACCCGAAACGGTGCGCGCGGTGCGCCGAATCAGACAGTCATGAGCGGCGATGGTGCGTCGCTCTAGCGTAGACCGTGCGAACACTCTAGCAACGATCGACGGCCCGCGCCAGCGCGGCCCGCCGACGCTGGCCGTTCGGCCTGCTTTCAGAGGTTTTGTCCGCTTCTCGTCCTGCCCATTCGCGTAGGGAGGTGATGGCACATAAGTTGCTCTACTCGGACCCGCATCGGCCGGCGCCCCATTTCGCGGCGGCGGTGCCGATATGGCCGGCATGCCACGGCGGCCGCACGAAATCGGGTTCTCGCAACGAAAAAGAGGATTTTCATGAAGCTCATTACCGCAATCATCAAGCCGTTCAAGCTCGATGAGGCGCGCGAAGCGTTGTCGGCGATCGGCGTCTCGGGCATCACGGTCACCGAAGTGAAGGGCTTCGGGCGCCAGAAGGGCCATACCGAGCTCTATCGCGGCGCGGAATACGTCGTCGACTTTCTGCCGAAGGTGAAGATCGAGGCCGCCGTATCGGACGACATCGTCGACCAGGCCATCGAAGCCATCGAGCGTGCCGCGCGCACCGGCAAGATCGGCGACGGCAAGATCTTCGTGACGCCGATCGAGCAGGTCATCCGGATCCGTACCGGCGAAACGGGCGCCGACGCCCTGTAAGTCAAAAAGTTAGCGATAAGAGGAAACCGAAAGATGCGCAAATTTCTGATGTCCCTGGCGATGGCCGCCTCGCTGCTGGCGGGCGGTATCGGCGCCGCCCTCGCGGACGACGCGTCGGGCGCCGCCGCCGCTTCAGCACCCGCGGCCGCGGCGTCCGCCCCGGCTGCCGATGCGAGCGCCGCGGCTCCCGCGTCCGCAGCACCGGCATCGGCTGCGGCCCCGGCCGCGGCCTCCGAGGCTGCACCGGCCGCGCCGACCGCGCCGTTCTCCGTCGACTCCTCGAAGATCAGTTCCGGCGATACGGCCTGGATGCTGACCTCGACGGCGCTCGTGCTGTTCATGACGATTCCGGGACTCGCGCTTTTTTACGGCGGCATGGTTCGCAAGAAGAACGTGCTCGCCACGGTGATGCAAAGCTTCGCGATCACCTGTCTCGTGACGGTGCTGTGGACCGTGATCGGCTACACGCTCGCCTTCACGCCGGGTAACGCGTTCATCGGCGGTCTGTCGCGCACGATGCTCGCCGGCATGGCGTTCATCAAGGGCGATAAGGCAACGACGCTGACCGTGAGCCATCTCGCGCCGACGATCCCCGAATCGGTCTATTTCGTCTACCAGATGACGTTCGCGATCATCACGCCGGCGCTCATCACCGGCGCATTCGCCGACCGCATGAAGTTCTCGGCGATGCTCGTGTTCATGGCGCTGTGGTCGCTGATCGTCTACTCGCCGATCGCCCATATGGTCTGGGAACCGACGGGCTGGCTCTCCGCCGCGGGCATCCTCGATTTCGCGGGCGGCACGGTCGTGCACATCAACGCCGGTGTTGCCGGGCTCGTTTGCGCCCTCGTGCTGGGCAAGCGCGTCGGCTACGGTCGCGAAGCGATGGCACCGCACAACCTCGTACTCACGCTGATCGGCGCGGCCATGCTGTGGGTGGGCTGGTTCGGCTTCAACGCGGGCTCCGCCGTGGCGGCCGACGGCCGTGCCGGTTTCGCGATGCTGACGACGCAGATCGCCACTGCCTGCGCCGCGCTCGCGTGGATGTTCGTCGAATGGATCGCCAAGGGCAAGCCGTCGGCGCTCGGCATCGCATCCGGCGCCGTTGCCGGTCTCGTAGCGATCACGCCGGCATCCGGTTTCGTCGGCGTGGGCGGTGCGCTCGCCATTGGCATCGCGGCGGGTGTCGTCTGCTTCTGGTCGGCCACCTGGCTCAAGATGAAGCTCGGCTACGACGACTCGCTCGATTGCTTCGGTGTGCACGGCGTGGGCGGTATTCTCGGCGCGCTCCTGACCGGCGTCTTCGCGGTCAAGGACATCGGCGGCATGGACGGCAGCCTGATTCTGCAGGCGAAAGGGGTGCTCACGACGGTGGCCTATAGCGGTGTCGTCAGCTTCGTGCTGCTCAAGGTCATCGATATGGTCATCGGCCTGCGTGTTGCCGAGGAGGAAGAGCGCGAGGGTCTCGACGTCGTCCTGCACGGCGAGCACGTCGAATAAGGCGCCCGCCTTTCCAGCGACCAGGCAACAGCGATTCAGCCCGCCTTTTCAGGCGGGCTTTTTTTCGTTTTTTCGCGTGTACGGGGGATGGAACGACCCTTTCGACAATCAGGTCAATAGAAAATATGGTGGCCGGCAAGGCTTGCGGAGGGTAAAACTGCCCCCAGATCGGCAGGGCAATTGCTCTACAATCTTTTTTCCCCTGTCTGCGAGTGCTCCATGGTTCCGCATCTAGTTACGGCGTTAAACGGTCCACTGCTCGATCTCGAGCGGAAGATCCTCGATGCCACGCCGGCGATCGAGCGCTGGTTCCGGCTCGAATGGCAGGAGCATACGCCGCCGTTTTATTGTTCGGTCGATCTGCGCAATGCGGGTTTCAAGCTCGCGCCCGTCGATACGAACCTCTTTCCGGGCGCATTCAACAACCTTCCGAACGAAGTGCTGCCGCTCGCTGTCCAGGCGGCAATGGCGGCCATCGAGAAGATTTGCCCCGATGCAAAGAACCTGCTCGTGATCCCCGAGCACGAGACACGCAACGCGTTTTACCTCGAGAACGTGGCGCGTCTCGCGACGATCATGCGCCAAGCCGGCCTGAACGTGCGCTTCGGCACGCTCGACGAAAACATCGCGGGCCCGGTGACGATTTCCCTCAAAGACGGCCAGAAAATCGTCCTCGAACCGCTCGAGCGCACGCCGCGCAGGCTGGGTCTGAAGAATTTCGATCCCTGCTCGATCCTGCTCAATAACGATCTCTCATCGGGATTGCCGCCGGTACTCGAGAATCTGCACGAGCAGTACGTGCTGCCGCCGCTGCACGCGGGCTGGGCCGTGCGCCGCAAGTCGACGCATTTTTCCTGCTACGACGACGTCGCCAAGAAGTTCGCCAAGCTCGTCGAGATCGACCCGTGGATGATCAATCCCTATTTCGCACATGTGGAAGACGTCGATTTCGAGGCGCATACCGGCGAAGAAGCGCTGACCGACGCGATCGACGCCGTCATCAAGAAGATCGCGCGCAAGTATCGCGAGTACGGTATCGGCGAAAAGCCGTATGTCGTCATCAAGTCCGATGCGGGCACGGGCGGGCGCGGCGTGATGACCGTGCATGACGCATCCGAACTCGCCCACCTTTCGAAGGGCGAGCGCACGCGCATGGCGGCGACGAAAGGCGGTCGGCCCATGCATGATCTGATCGTGCAGGAAGGGGTGTATACGTTCGAGCGCATCGGCGAAGAAGTGGCCGAACCGGTCGTCTACATGATCGACCGGTACGTCGTCGGCGGTTTTTACCGCGTGCACGGCTCGCGCGAGCGCGATCAGAACCTCAACGCCCCCGGCATGCATTTCGTGCCGCTCGGCTTCGAGCACACGGCGCTGCCCGATGCGCACGCGAAGCCTGGCGCAGCACCGCCGAACCGCTTCTATATGTATGGCGTCGTGGCACGGCTCGGCCTGCTCGCCGCGTCCGTCGAACTCGAAAAGACCGACCCCGAGGCCATCCAGGTCTGAGCTGCGCGCGCCGTGGCGCGCATCGCCCAGGCCACGAGCGGCCCCTTTGAACAAACGACAACCCCGCAAGGGGGCGCAGGAGCTTCATGGATATCCTCTTCATCGCCGATCCGCTCTCACGCTTCAAGATCTACAAGGACACGACCTACGCGATGATGGCCGAGGCCGCACGCCGCGGCCATGCGATCTTCGCGTGCGAGCCGAAGCACCTTGCGTGGACGGGGGGCAACGTCGAAGCAACGGTGCATCGGGTCACGATCGTCGGCGACACGGCCGATTTGCATCGTAACGTGTGGCACGAGAACGGGCCCAACGAGCACCGCTCGCTGACGTCGTTCGGCGCCGTGCTGATGCGCAAGGACCCGCCGTTCGACATGGAGTACGTGACATCGACCTGGCTGCTCGAGCTCGCGGAACGCGCCGGGGCGCACGTGTTCAACAAGCCGCAGACGATTCGCGATCACTCCGAGAAGCTTGCCATCGGCGAATTCCCGCAGTTCGTCGCGCCGTCCCTCGTGACGCGCGACGCGGCGCGATTGCGCGCCTTTCATGCCGAGTACGGCGACGTCATCTTGAAGCCGCTCGACGGCATGGGGGGCATGGGCGTATTCCGCGTCAAGAGCGACGGCATGAACCTCGGCTCGATCATCGAAATGTTGAGCCATGACGGGGCGAGGTCGGTCATGGCTCAAAAGTTCATTCCCGAGATATCCGCCGGCGACAAGCGCATCCTGCTGATCGGCGGGCAAGTCGTGCCGTTTTCGCTGGCGCGAATACCGCAGGGCAACGAGGTGCGCGGCAACCTTGCGGCGGGCGGCGTCGGGGTGGCGCAGCCGCTGTCGGTGCGAGATATGGAAATAGCCGAAACGCTCGGGCCGGTGCTCGCTTCGCGCGGGCTGCTGCTCGTCGGGCTCGATGTGATCGGGGACTGGCTTACCGAGGTCAACGTCACGAGTCCCACCTGCTTTCGCGAGATCATGGATCAAACCGGCTTCGATGTCGCCGGCATGTTCGTCGATGCGCTGGAGCGGGCGGCGCCGGCATGACGTTGCGTTTCGCGCGAAAATGGACTGCTACAATTGCTGTATTGCAAAACAAACCGGGCCGCACCTGCGTTTCCGGGTAGGCCTGCACCGGTTGTGCGCAGGTCGTCGTTTTTCGTTGCAGGGCTGACATGGCAGGCATTCTGATCATCGCGCATGCGCCGTTTGCCACGGCGCTAAGAGACTGCATCGCGCACATTTATGGCGGGATTCCGGCGCGCATCGGCGTGATCGACGTTACGCCGGATTGCGATCCGGCACAGGTGAGCGCGTTCGCGCAATCCGAAGTCGAGCGCCTGCGCGAGGACAACGGGGTGCTCGTGCTCACCGACATGTACGGCGCGACGCCCGCCAATATCGCCAGCAGGCTTGCGAGCCTCGCCGATGTGCGTGTGCTGGCCGGTGTCAACCTACCGATGCTCGTGCGCGCTGTCTGTTACCGCACGACCCCGCTCGATACGCTTGCCGACAAAGCATTGACCGGTGCGGCGAAGGGGGTACATGCAATCGGACCGCAGACATCGCCGGGCGGGGTTTGCGCGCCTTCGCCCTGTCTGCCGACAACCGGTGCGCCGCTGAGTGCCGCCGAGCCGTTGCCAGCCGCAGCCATGCAAGCGCCGCGCACCGGTACGCGCGGCACCGGCGCCTGATGCGCCTTTTTTCGATTTCACCGACTCTTGCCAACGCCTACCGGGCCGCAGGGAACCGTAGATGCTTCAAAACGAAACGACGATCGTCAACAAACTGGGGCTTCACGCACGTGCGTCGGCCAAACTGACTCAGCTCGCGGGCAACTTTCAGTCGGAAATCTGGATGACACGCAACGGACGGCGCATCAATGCAAAGAGCATCATGGGCGTGATGATGCTCGCAGCCGGCATCGGCAGCACGGTGACGATCGAAACGGAGGGGCCGGATGAAGCCGAGGCGATGCAGGCGCTATTGAAGCTGATCGCCGACAAGTTCGGCGAAGGCCAGTAACGCGGCGCCGGCGCTGGAGACGAGCCGCGGCAGCCCGCGGTTTTTTTATGCTGTCTTCAGCGCTATCCTCGGGCGCGGGCGGGGCTCCGCGCGTCGCCGAGCACGCGGAAAAGTCTGTACATGCTGCAGCGCAAGCAGTCAGGCACGACAATGGAATTTATAATTCCGGATTAGGGTTGCACGCCCATAGCAGCGGTATGGCTCCCGCAGCATTACATAATTCGAGGAGGTGCGCGTGTCGTTCTCGCTGCATGGAATTCCAGTGTCACGCGGCATCGCGATCGGGCGCGCTTATCTCATTGCACCGGCGGCGCTCGACGTCGATCACTATCTGATCGAGCCGCCTCAGATCGAAGGCGAACTCGAGCGCTTCCGCGCGGCACTCAAGGCCGTGCAAGGCGAGTTGGAGCGCTTGAGCGGCGATCTCGCTGCCGACGCCCCGAGCGAGGTCGGGGCCTTCATCAACGTCCATACGATGATCCTCAACGATGCCATGCTCGTTCAGGAGACGATGGACCTCGTCCGCACGCGCCGCTACAACGTCGAATGGGCGCTGACCGAGCAACTCGAGCGCCTCGTGCGTCATTTCGACGATATCGAGGACGAGTATCTGCGCGAGCGCAAGGCGGACATTCAGCAGGTGGTCGAGCGAATCCTGAAGGCGCTCGCAGGTGCACCATCGGCGGTGGTGCTCGTCGACGGCGCGAACGGGGACGCGACCGACGAAATGATCGTCGTTGCGCATGACATCTCGCCCGCCGACATGCTGCAGTTCAAGACGCAAACGTTTCAAGGCTTCGTCACCGATCTCGGCGGGCGCACGTCCCACACCGCGATCGTCGCGCGCAGCCTCGGTATTCCCGCGGCCGTGGGCGTACAGCACGCGAGTGCGCTGATCCGGCAGGACGATCTGATCATCGTCGACGGCGACCATGGCATCGTGATCGTCGATCCCGCGCCGATCGTTCTCGAGGAGTACACCTATCGCCAGAGTGAAAAAGCGCTCGAGCAAAAGAAGCTTCAGCGCCTGAAGTTTGCGCCGACGCAGACGCTTTGCGGCACGAAGATCTCGCTGTGCGCGAACATCGAGCTGCCCGAGGACGCGCGCACGGCCGTGGAGGCGGGCGCGGTCGGCATCGGTCTTTTCCGGACCGAGTTTCTCTTCATGAGCAAGGATCATCTGCCCGAGGAGGAGGAGCAGTTCGAGGCTTACCGCCGGGCGGTCGATCTGATGTCCGGCCTGCCGGTGACGATCCGTACGATCGATGTCGGCGCCGACAAGCCGCTCGAAACGTTCGGAGGAGGCGAGGGCCACGAGGCGGCACCGAACCCAGCGCTCGGGCTTCGGGCGATCCGCTGGAGCCTGTCCGAGCCGCAGATGTTTCTGACGCAGCTGCGCGCGATCCTGCGCGCCTCGGCGTTGGGGAAGGTCAAGATTCTCGTGCCGATGCTCGCCCACGCCCAGGAGATCGATCAGACGCTCGATCTCATACGCGAAGCGAAGCGGCAGCTCGACGATGCTGGCCTCGCATACGATCCGGGCGTACAGGTCGGAGCGATGATCGAGATTCCGGCTGCGGCGATCGCGTTGCCGCTCTTCCTGAAGCGCGTCGACTTTCTTTCGATCGGGACGAACGACCTCATTCAATACACGCTCGCGATCGACCGGGCCGACAATGCCGTCGCGCATTTGTACGACCCGTTGCACCCGGCCGTGCTGCATCTGATTGCGTTCACGCTGCGCGAGGCGAAGCGCGCGGGTGTGCCGGTATCGGTGTGCGGCGAGATGGCGGGCGACCCGCAGCTGACACGGCTGTTGCTCGGCATGGGGTTGACCGAGTTTTCGATGCACCCGAGCCAGTTGCTCGTGGTCAAGCAGGAGATCTTGCGCGCCGATTTGCGGGCGCTCGAAAAACCGGTGGCGGACGTGCTGGCCGCTTTCGAGCCCGAGGAAGTGCAAGCGGCGCTCAAATGCGTCGCTCAGCTATGACGCCTGCAAAAGTCCTGGAACGCGCGCGAAGCCGTGTCGGCTAGTCCGCGCGCTGAGTACCGTCGCCCGGCGTGCGCTACTGGCGCCCGCGGTCTTGGCACACGGGGCAATCGGGCTGTCGTGCGATGTTCATCGTCGTCCATTCCATGCGCAGCGAATCGAGCATCATGAGACGCCCTACGAGCGTTTCGCCGATACCCGCCACGACCCGCAGCGCTTCCGCTGCCTGCATTGCACCGACGATGCCGACGGTGGGTGCGAACACCCCCATCGTTGCGCATGCAACTTCTTCGAATGGCTGGTCTTCGGGAAAGATGCAGGCATAGCACGGCGAGTGTGCGTCGCGGAAATCGAACGTGCTGATCTGGCCGTCGAAGCGCAACGCGGCGCCAGACACGAGCGGTATGCCGTGCTTGACGCAGGCGCGGTTGATCGCGTGGCGCGTCGCGAAGTTGTCCGTGCAATCGAGCACCACGCTTGCGCCCGGCACGTGAACGTCGAGCCAAGCGTCGTCGATACGCTCGTCCACCGCATTCACGATGACATCGGGGTTCAGCCGCGCAATCGCTTCACGACCCGACTCGACCTTTTTCCGGCCGACCGAGGCGGTGACGTGCAGGATTTGCCGTTGCAGATTCGTCAGATCGACGGTATCGGCATCGACGAGCGTCAGCCTGCCGACGCCCGCCGCCGCGAGATAAATAGCGGCCGGCGAGCCGAGGCCGCCGGCGCCGACGACGATCGCGTGCGCATCGAGAAACCGCTGCTGCGCTTCGATGCCCAATTCGTCGACGAGAATATGCCGCGAGTATCGAAGCAGTTGATCGTCGTTCACGGCACGCGCAGCAACGGGGACTACTTGGCGGGAGCCGAGGCCGGCGCGGGCGTGCCCGGCTTGACCGCGACCGGCGCCGAGGCCGATGTCGGGACCTTGCGCTGAGCGAGGTTGCGCTCGGCGATCGACTTCGACTCCTGCACGGGCTTGCCCTGCAGCTTGTTCAGCGCCTGCTGCAGCATGAAATCGTCGGCCGAGCCGAACTCCACGGGCTTGCGCTCGCGATCCTTGGCGCGTTGCTCGGGCGTCTTCTTGTCGTTTTCCTGCTCGAGCTGCTGCAACTGCTGCAGCCGGTCGTTTTCGCGCTGCTCGTGTTCTTTCTTCTCGTTCGGATCCTGCGTATTGGCAAGGTGGTTCGTGTAGTCGACTTCGCGCGTGACGAAGGCGTCGTCAGGATCGCCGTCCGCATATTGATCGACCGGGACGTCAGGACGAATGCCCTTGTTCTGAATCGAGCGGCCGCTCGGCGTGTAGTAGTACGCCGTCGTGAGACGCAGCGCGGTATCCGAGGTCAGCGGACGCACGGTTTGCACGGAGCCTTTGCCGAACGTCGTCTTGCCCACGATCATGGCGCGATGCGCATCTTGCAGCGCGCCGGCCACGATCTCCGACGCGGATGCCGAATAGGCGTTCGTCAACACGATCATCGGCACCGTCTTGAAGATGCCGGGCAGATTCCTGAGCGGATCGGAGTCGAACGACGGCAGCCGGTAGTTCGCGTAGGTATCGCGATAGACCTGCTTCGAATCGGGAATCTGTCCGTTCGTCGAAACGACGACCGAATCGGGCGGCATGAACGCGCCGGCCACGCCCACCGCGCTTTGCAGCAGGCCGCCGCCGTTATTGCGCAGATCGAGGATCAGGCCTTTCAGATTCGGCTGCTCGCGCGCGATGTCGGCGAGCTTGGTCGCGAGATCGGGCACCGTGCGTTCCTGGAAGCTCGTGATGCGCACGTACGCATAGCCCGGGGCGACGACCTTCGCCTTCACGCTCTGTACGCGGATGATCGCGCGCGTGACGGTGACGGGGAATGTGCGGTCCTCGCTCTTGCGGAACAGCGTCAGCGTGACCTTCGTGCCCGGGTCGCCGCGCATTTGCTTGACGGCCTGGTCGAGCGTCATGCCGCGCACGGGTTTGTCGTTGATGCGGGTGATCAGATCGCCCGGGCGGATGCCGGCGCGAAACGCGGGCGTATCCTCGATCGGCGAGATGACCTTGATGAGCCCGTCTTCCTGCGAAATCTCGATACCGAGGCCGGCGAAGCGCCCCTTCGTCTGCTCCTGCAGTTCCTGGTAATCGGTCTTGTCCAGATACGAGGAGTGCGGATCGAGGCTCGAGACCATGCCCTTGATGGCTTCGGTCAGGAGTTTCTTGTCATCGACCGGCACGACATAGTCATGCTTGATCTGGCCGAACACTTCCGCAAAAAGGCGCAACTGCTCGAGCGGCAGCGGGGTGGAGGTGGCCTGCTGCGCCGCGGCAGAAAATTGCAGGGTTGCGAACACGCCGGCGGCGAGGCCCGCTGCGATCAGGCCGATATTCTTGAGTTTCGTGCGCATAGAGTCGGTTGCGTTCGGAAAACGGGTGTGAGCGCCGGTGGCGAAGGACGGTCAAGTATAACTGCTCGATCAGCCGGGTGCGGCGGTACTCATGTGTCGGTGTTCGACAGCCGGGGGCAAAAAACGCTCCCGGCCCTGCCTGTGCCGTGCCGCGTTTGCCGTGCCGCCCCCGGGGGTATCGACGGTGCCTCAGCCTGCCTTGCCTTGCTTGGCAACGGCGGCTTGTGCCTTGGCGATGGCTTCGGCGTCGCCGAGATAGTAATGGCGTATCGGCTTGAGGTCATCGTCGAGCTCGTACACGAGCGGCACCCCGTTCGGGATGTTCAGGCCGACGATGTCGGAGTCGGAAATACCGTCGAGATACTTGATGAGCGCGCGCAGCGAGTTGCCGTGCGCCGCGATCAGTACCTTCTTGCCCGCCTTGATGGCCGGGGCGATCGATTCGTTCCAGACCGGTAGCACGCGCGCGACCGTGTCTTTCAGGCACTCCGTGAGCGGCAGCGCTTCGCGCGGCACCTTGGCATAGCGCGGATCGTCGTACGAGGCGCGCGGATCGGTCGGCTCGAGCGCGGGCGGCGGCGTGTCGTAGCTGCGACGCCAGACGAGCACCTGATCGTCTCCGTACTGAGCGGCCGTTTCCGCCTTGTTCAGCCCGGCCAGCGCGCCGTAGTGACGCTCGTTCAGGCGCCACGAGTGGACGACGGGCAGGTACATGAGATCCATCTGGTCCTGCACGTGCCAGAGCGTACGGATCGCGCGCTTGAGCACCGAGGTGTAGGCGATGTCGAAGCGGTAGCCGGCTTCCCGAAGCAGCCGTCCCGCCTCGTTGGCTTCGCGAATGCCTTGTTCGGTCAGGTCGACGTCGACCCAGCCGGTGAATCGGTTTTCCTTGTTCCACGTCGATTCGCCGTGGCGGATGAGGACGAGCTTGTGCATGAGCGTAAGAGGTCGGTAGTGAGGAAGCGCCCGATGCGAGGCCGGTGCACCGTCCGAGGAGCACCCGCCATCGCGTCAAGCGGATATTTTATAATGGTCGGATTGCCTGTTTCCTTTTCTTCCCTTTTTGGCGGATATTTCGTGACGTTTCTAACCGATTACACGAACCTCGTGCTCATCGCGGCCCTTGTCGTCTCGGGCGGCTTGCTGCTTTGGCCGATGCTTTCGGGGCGTGGCCGCGGCGGCCTGTCCGCGGCGGAGGCGACGCAGCTGATCAACCGGCGCAACGCCGTGATCGTCGATCTGCGGCCGGCCGCCGACTACGCGGGCGGACATCTGCCGTCCGCCCGCCACCTCGAGTTCGCGGAGCTTCAAGCAAAAATTGGCCAGATCGCCAAGAATAAGGGGAATCCGGTGTTGCTCGTCTGCCAGAACGGTTTGCAGTCGAACAAGGCCTCGCGCGTCGTGCGCGAGCCCGGCTACGCCGAAGTCCATGTGCTGCAAGGCGGTTTGAACGCCTGGCAGCAGGCCGGCATGCCGGTCGTCAAGTAAAGGAGTGGCAAGCGTGAATTCGGTCGTGATGTACAGCACCCAGGTCTGTCCCTATTGCCAGATGGCCGAGCGGCTCTTGAAATCGCGCGGCGTCGAGCACATCGAAAAAGTCCTCGTCGACCGCGATCCCGCGCGCCGTGAGGAGATGATGGAGCGCACGGGACGGCGCACGGTACCGCAGGTGTTCATTGGCGATAAGCATATCGGCGGTTACGACGATCTTTCCGCGCTCGATCGCGCGGGCGGCCTCGTGCCGCTGCTCGAACCTGCGTGAACGCCGCCTCCGCGTGACGGGCGCCCGCCGCTCGGCGCGCCATCGGCGCTGAGCGCGCGCTGCGCATACTCGCGGGCGTGCCTCGGGCTTCGGCTCGATGTCGCGCTCAGCGCCTCATACATTCCCTGCTTGGCCGGCGCGCCGCCGGCCAAGATGAATTCATCCATCGGAGCCACCATGTCGGACCAGAACAACCAGCCGTTCTTCAACATCCAGCGCGTCTACCTGAAGGACCTGTCGCTCGAACAGCCTAATTCGCCGGCCATCTTCCTCGAGCAGGACATGCCGTCGGTGGAGGTCGAGGTCGACGTGAAGGCCGACCGTCTTGCGGAGAGCATCTTCGAAGTCGCGGTGACGGGCACGGTCACCGCGAAGGTGGCCGAGAAGGTCGCTTTCCTGATCGAGGCCAAGCAGGCCGGCATCTTCGATATCCGCAATATTCCGGCCGATCAGGTCGATCCGCTCGTCGGCATTGCGTGCCCGACGATCATCTTCCCGTATCTGCGCTCCAATATCGCCGATGCGATCACGCGTGCTGGATTTCCCCCGATCCACCTCGCCGAGATCAACTTCCAGGCGCTCTACGAGCAGCGTCTTGCGCAGATGGGTGCGCAAAACGAAGCATCGAACGGCGCCACGCACTGAGCGGCGAGGGCAGTGCCCGCCATGAAAGTCGCCGTTCTCGGCGCGGGCGCATGGGGTACGGCGCTCGCTGCGCATCTGGCCGCGCGCCACGATACGCTCTTGTGGGCCCGCGAGCCCGCGCTCGCGGCCGAACTCGCCGCGCGCCGCGAAAATACGCACTATCTGCAAGGCGTCGCCCTGCCGGCGCAGTTGCGCTACGAAGCGGGGCTCGCGACGGCGCTCGAGCATTGCGGCGCCGAGGATGCGCTGTGCGTAATCGCCACGCCGGTGGCCGGGCTGCGCGCGCTTAGTCGTGCGTTGCGCGAGCTTGGCCGCGTTCCCGCGCACTTCGTCTGGGTCTGCAAAGGGTTCGAAGCCGATACGCAGATGCTGCCGCATCAAGTAGTCGCCTCCGAGCTCGCCGGCCATGTCAGTCATGGCGTGCTCTCGGGGCCGAGCTTCGCGCGCGAAGTCGCGCTCGGGTTGCCTGTTGCATTGACCGTCGCCAGTGCAAGTGCGGCTTGCCGCGATCTCGCCGTATCCGCGTTCCATCACGGCGCGATGCGCATCTATACCGGCGACGATTTGATCGGTGTCGAAGTCGGTGGTGCGGTCAAGAACGTGCTGGCGATCGCAACCGGCATCTCGGACGGTCTCGCGCTCGGCTTGAACGCGCGCGCCGCGCTGATCACGCGTGGGCTCGCCGAAATGTCGCGCCTCGGCGTCGCGCTGGGCGGCCGGCCGGATACGTTCACGGGGCTCACAGGGCTGGGCGATCTGATTCTCACGGCCACGGGCGATCTTTCACGCAATCGCACAGTCGGGTTGCAACTGGCGGGCGGCCGCTCGCTCGACGATATTCTCGGCGCACTCGGCCACGTGGCCGAAGGCGTTCGCTGCGCTCAGGCGGTCCTGGGCATCGCGCGCGCGCAAGGTGTCGATATGCCGATCACGGAAGCGGTCTGCAGCGTGCTGTTCGATGGCGTCGCGCCGCGTGCAGCCGTCAGCGCCCTGTTGCGCCGCGACGCCCGTGCGGAATCGCACCGGGTCGATGGCGCGTAGCGCGGCGCTCGCGCGTCACTGACCGCCTTCGAAGCCGGCCTGGCGCCAAGCCTCGAATACCACCACCGCAACGGTGTTGGAAAGATTGAGACTGCGGTTGTTCGGCCGCATCGGCAGCCGGACCCGCTGTTCGGCGCCGAAACGATCGAGCAGGGCAGGCGCGAGGCCGCGCGTTTCCGCGCCGAATACGAACCAGTCGCCGGGATGAAAGCGGTGCCCGTGAAATGGGCTTGCGCCGCGCGTCGTAAATGCGAACATTCGCTCGGGATCGGGTGAGGCGGTGGCGATGAAGCTCTCCCAGTCACGGTGGACCTGCATCCGTGCGTATTCGTGATAGTCGAGGCCGGCGCGGCGCAGCTTGGCATCGTCGAGCGGAAAACCCAACGGTTCGATCAGATGCAACTGTGCGCCCGTGTTGGCGCACAGGCGGATGATGTTGCCGGTGTTCGGCGGAATTTCGGGTTCGACGAGAACGACGTTGAACATGGTATCGGTTGGAGCGTTGGCTCGTAATCAGTCTTTCGCGGTGCGCAGGGCGACGAAATTCGTCACCTCGCGCGCGCCCGCGGTCTTCAGTGTGCGCGCCGCGGCTTCGAGCGTCGCGCCGGATGTCATCACGTCGTCGACGAGCGCGACATGCATGCCGCGTACCTCGCGCATCGCGCGGAAGGCGGCGCCCACATTGCGCTTGCGCGCGTCGAGATCGAGCCGGGACTGCGCGACCGTGTGGGTCGTGCGCCGCAGCAGCGCCGCATCGGCGGGCACGTGCAGCGCGCGTGCGAGCGGCTTGGCGATCTCCCACGCCTGATTGAAGCCGCGCTCGACGAGCCGCTCGTGCGCGAGCGGCACCGGCGCGACGAGGTCCGGCCACGCGTCGGGCGCCAGGCGATCGATGGCCAGGGCGGCGAGGCCCCGCGCGAATTCCTTCGCGACGAGAAGCCGCCCGCGAAACTTGAGGCCGAGCGCAAGGCGGTCCAGCGGCGGCCGGTAATCCGCGAGCGCGAGCGTTCTGTCGAAGGGCGGCCGACGCGTCGCGCATGGACTGCAGACGTAGCGGCCCGGCCGATGCGGGTGTGTGCCGCCGAGCGTGAGCGGCATGGCGCACCGCAGGCACCGCAGGCGCGGTTCGTTCCAGTATTGCGCGTCGCATCCGCGACACATTGGCTGTTGCGACATATTGACGCATAACGCGCCGCACAACACGCACGATTGGGGAAGCGCGCAATGCGCCACCCGCAGCGCAACGCGCGCCGCGAACGCAAGCGGTGCGCGCTCGCGGCGCGTGCCTGCCGCGGACGCGTAACCGGTGCTCGGCATCGCGCTGCCGGGCTTGCACATGGGCTTTCCCCTCGCTGGACTCGACCGAGCGAGCGAGTATACTTCGGGCTCTCCGCCAGATCGACCGTCATGTCCCCCACTCCCGCTAAATCTGGCCGTCCGGCCTATGATCCGAGGCTTGCACGGCGAATATTCGATCGCCGCGCAGCGGCGTTCGGGGACGTTGCATTCCTGCCGCGCGAGATCGCGCAGCGCATGCGCGAGCGGCTCGACTACATTCGAACGAAGCCGGCGAGCGTGCTCGACGCCGGCTGCGGCACGGGGGAGGATCTGCCGGTGTTGCGCGAGCGCTTTCCCGATGCGCCGGTGTTCGGGGTCGATCTGTCCCACGCGATGCTCTCGCGTGCCGCGCCGCATGCTCTCGGCGATACGAGCTGGCGCCGCCTCTTGCCCGCGCCCCTCGCGCGTGCGCTCGGCAACGCGGGGCCTCGCATCGCTCAGGCCGATTTCTCGGCGTTGCCGTTCGCGGGCGACGTTTTCGACGTCCTGTGGTCGAACCTCGCACTGCACTGGCATCCCCGTCCCGATCTCGTGCTTCCCGAATGGCAGCGCGTGCTCAAAGTCGGCGGCCTGCTGATGTTCAGCACGCTCGGGCCCGACACGCTGCGCGAGTTGCGCAGTGCCTTCGTCGAAGTGGAGGCTGCGCATGGCGTGGGAAGGCGGGCTCACGTACTCGATTTCGTCGACATGCACGATCTCGGCGACATGCTCGTCGAGAGCGGCTTCGAAATTCCCGTGATGGATCAGGAGACGCTGACCATTACCTATCGATCGCCTGAGACGTTGCTGGCCGACGTGCGCCGTTGGGGCGCCTATCCGTTTGCGCGCGATTGCGGCCAGGCGGGCAGTGCGCTGGGCGCGCCGGCATCGAAACGGCTTCATCGCGCGCTTGCCGCGGCGCTCGACGCGCGCCGCGGCAAGGACGGCACGATCGCGCTGACATTCGAAGTGATATACGGCCACGCCTGGAAGGCGGTGCCGCGTACGACCGCCGAAGGGCACGGTATCGTGCGGATAGAGGACATCGGTCGAAGGCGTCCGGGCTGAGTCGCGGTACCCTCGCCGAGCGCATGCGAAAAGCTCGCAAAGGCTTGCCAGGACTGGGTTGCGGGGCGATAGGCGTTTGCTTGTGGATGCCATTGATCGCGCCTATAATGCGTCAGTTTGTCGCCGCGAAGACCCACGATACAAGGCGGCGAGCCCCGGGGCGCGCGGTATGCGAGCGGCATGCGCGGGAGGTGGCGATGGCGGTGCAAGCCCTGCTGATGGATGCGGAGCCGGTCATCGAAGACTGGCTCATGAAGCGAAACTGTTCGGTGTCGCCGAAGCAGTTCGTGTGGTTCTATGTGTCGCTGACATTCTGCTCGTCGGCGATTGCGCTGTTGCTGGTCGTGTGCGGTGCATGGCTGGTCCTGCCGTTCACAGGTATCGAGTTGCTGGCGGTGGGCATCGCGTTCGTGATTTACGCGCGTCATGCAGTCGATTACGAGCGCATCCGGCTTTTCCCGAACCGGCTCGTGATCGAGCAGGTGAGTGCCGAGCGGTTGACGCAGTTCGAATTCAATCCGCGCTGGGTGCGGGTCGAGCAAGGTGCGTCGCCGCGCGATCCGATCAAGCTCGTATCGCGCGGACAAGCTGTCGTGATCGGGCTGCATCTCGCGCATCATCGGCGCGCGCAGTTCGCGAACGAGTTGCGCCTGACGCTTCGGCGGTGCGGCTGAAAGAGGTGGCGAAGGGGCGAGGATTTGAATGGAAATTTTGGCTAAGGAAGCTATGAAAACAATCAAGCGAGCCCTCTGGGGCGTGCTGGCCGCAAGCGGGCTCCTCTTCGCCTCGGCCGCATGGGCGGTCGGCGACAGCCCGGGCGGTCCAGCCGTCGGCGAGATCAACTTTCAACCGCCCGCCACGAAACTCGCCGAGGAGCTTTACCACCTCCACATGTGGATGTTGGTGCTTTGCACGGTGATTTTTCTCGGCGTATTCGGCGTGATGTTCTATTCGATCTTCGTGCATCGCAAGTCGAAAGGACACAAAGCTGCCAATTTCCACGAAAGCACCACCGTCGAAATCATCTGGACGATCGTGCCGTTCATCATCGTCGTGCTGATGGCGCTGCCCGCCACGCGCACGGTCGTTGCGATGAAGGACACGAGCAACGCCGACGTCACCGTCAAGGTCACCGGCTACCAGTGGAAGTGGGGCTACGAGTATGTGAAGGGCCCCGGCGAAGGCATCAGCTACTTCTCGACGCTCACGACGCCGCGCAGCGAGGTCAACGGCCAGGCGCCGATCACCGACACCTATTTGCAGGAAGTGGACAATCCGCTCGTCGTGCCCGTCGGCAAGAAGATCCGGGTGATCACGACCGCCGCCGATGTCGTGCACTCCTGGTACGTGCCGGCATTCGGCGTCAAGCAGGATGCCATTCCCGGCTTCGTGCGCGACACCTGGTTCAAGGCCGACAAGACCGGAACCTTCCGCGGTTTCTGTACGGAGCTGTGCGGCAAGGAACACGCCTACATGCCCGTCGTCGTCGTCGTGAAGTCGGATGACGATTACGCGAAGTGGGTCGACGAGCAGCAAAAGAAGATGGCCGCCAGCAACGACGACCCGAACAAGACCTATACGCTCGCCGAGCTCAAGACTCGCGGCGAAAAAGTCTACACGGCGAACTGCGCGGTCTGCCATCAGCCGACCGGCAAGGGCGCCGGTGTTTTTCCGGCGCTCGACGGCAGCAAGATCGTGAACGGCCCGATCGCGCAGCATGTGAGCATCGTGCTGAACGGCAAGAACGCCATGCCGAACTGGGGCAAGACGCTCAACGACGTGGAGATCGCTTCGGTCATCACGTTCGAGCGTAACGCCTGGGGCAATCATACGGGCGACATCTTGCAGCCGCGCCAGGTTGCCGACGCGCGCAACGGCAAGCTGCCCGAAGGCGGCGGTGCCCAGACGGCCGCGCCCGCAAGCGGCGCGCCGGCCGCAAGCGCGCCGCAGGCAAGCGTCGCCCCTTCGCAGGACAAGCCGGAAGCGGCGGCAGGCAATGCGCGCGCTCGCGTCGCGGCGCGTGCCGCTGCGGCACCGGCGGCTTGACGTGTCGCTGTGTTCGTCACAGTCGGTGCACTATTTGCTCTAGGAGATTCACATGTCTAGCATCGGACACGATGTAGCCGGTCACGGCCACGCGCATGACGACCATGCGCATGCGACGCCGCATGGCTGGCGCCGGTGGCTGTTCGCCACCAATCACAAGGACATCGGGACGATGTACCTGGTGTTCTCGTTCACCATGTTCCTGTCGGGCGGGGTGGCGGCATTGATGATCCGCACCGAGCTGTTCGAGCCGGGCTTGCAGATCATGCGTCCCGAGTTCTTCAATCAGCTCACCACGATGCACGGCCTCATGATGGTGTTCGGCGCGATCATGCCGGCGTTCGTGGGTTTCGCGAACTGGATGATCCCGCTGCAAATCGGCGCAGCCGACATGGCGTTCGCGCGGATGAACAACTTCAGCTTCTGGCTGTTGCCCGCCGCGGCGGCGTTGCTGGTCGGCTCGTTCTTCGCGCCCGGCGGCGCGACGGCGGCCGGCTGGACGCTCTATGCGCCGCTTTCGACGCAGATGGGCCCCGGTATGGATTTCGCGATTTTCGCGCTCCACATCATGGGTGCGTCGTCGATCATGGGCAGCATCAACATCATCGTGACGATCCTCAACATGCGCGCACCTGGCATGACGCTGATGAAGATGCCAATGTTCGTCTGGACGTGGCTCATCACGGCCTATCTGCTGATCGCTGTCATGCCGGTGCTGGCCGGTGCGATCACGATGTTGCTGTTCGATCGTCATTTCGGCACCTCGTTCTTCAACGCGGCCGGCGGCGGCGACCCGGTGATGTATCAGCACATCTTCTGGTTCTTCGGCCACCCCGAGGTCTACATCATGATTCTGCCGGCGTTCGGGATCATCTCCCAGGTGATCCCGGCGTTCTCGCGCAAGCCGCTGTTCGGCTATAGCTCGATGGTCTATGCGACGGCTTCGATCGCGATCCTCTCGTTCATGGTCTGGGCGCACCACATGTTCGTGACGGGCATGCCGGTCACGGGCCAGCTGTTCTTCATGTACGCGACGATGCTGATCGCCGTGCCGACGGGCGTAAAGGTGTTCAACTGGCTGGCCACCATGTGGCGTGGCTCGCTGACGTTCGAAACGCCCATGTTGTTTGCGATCGGCTTTCTCTTCGTGTTCACGATGGGCGGCTTCACCGGTCTCATGCTGGCGATGGCCCCGCTCGACATCCAGTACCACGGCACCTATTTCGTCGTCGCGCACTTCCACTATGTGCTCGTTGCGGGCTCGCTGTTCGCGCTGTTCTCAGGGTGGTACTACTGGGCGCCGAAGTGGACAGGCTGGATGTACAACGAGACGCGCGGCAAGATCCACTTCTGGGCGTCGATGATCTTCTTCAACCTGACGTTCTTCCCGATGCACTTCGTGGGCCTCGCGGGCATGCCGCGCCGCTATGCGGATTACCCGGCGCAGTTCACGGATTGGAACCAGGTTGCAACGATCGGCGCATTCGGCTTCGGTCTCGCGCAAGTCTATTTCCTGTTCGCTGTCGTACTGCCGGCCTATCGCGGCGGTGGCGAGCTCGAGAAAGCATCCGACAAGCCGTGGGACGGCGCGATGGGCCTCGAGTGGACGGTGCCGAGCCCGGCTCCGTTCCATACCTTCGAGAATCCCCCGACGGTAGAGTGAACGGCCGGCCCCCGGCGGGCCGGGTAGCATGCGCGCCGGGCGGTATGTGCCGCCCGGCATGAACGAGCAGTAGACGGATGACTCTGGACCCACAAAAAAGACGATCGCCTGCGCAAATGCGCGCCGGCAACCTGCGGCTGGCCTTGATCCTGATCGGTGTCGTCGCCGTCTTCTTTTTGGGTGCCGTCGTCAAGCAGTGGCTGGTCCGTTGATGGAGGCGGCCATGGAACAGAAGGGCAAGAGCAGTTTCGCTCGGACGATGAAAGCGGTGATGTGGTCGTTTTTCGGCGTGCGCAGGAGCCGCGACCACGCGGCGGATGCGACGCAGTTGAACCCGCTGCACGTGATCGCGGCGGCGGTGATCGCGGCGGCCGTATTCATCGGTGTATTGATCGCAATCGTGCATATGGTGGTCAGTAAGGGCTGAAGCGCTCACTGGCACAACAAACTGGACTGACTGGACTGAAGTGGAGAATCAACAATGAGCGGTCAAAACGATAGCCCGTATTACTTCGTGCCGAATCCGTCCCGGCACCCGGTCACTGCGTCCGTCGGCGTCTTGATCATGCTCGGATCGCTCGGGCTCTGGCTCAACGAAAGCCCGTGGGCGCCCTATACGATGTTCGTCGGGCTGCTTTGGTTGCTGTTCGTGTTGTGGCACTGGTTTGGCGACGCCATTTCCGAATCGGAAGGTGGGATGTACGGCAAGCGTGTCGATAGTTCGTACCGCTGGAGCATGAGCTGGTTCATCTTCTCCGAAGTCATGTTCTTCGGCGCGTTCTTCGGTGCGCTCTTCTACGCGCGCGAGATCGCGATGCATCAGCTCGGCAGCCTCGACTACAAGCTGATCTGGCCGGATTTCAGCGCCGTGTGGCCGAACGAGGGTCCGGCAGCGCTCGCCGGCCATTTCAAGTCGATGACGCCGTGGCCGGTGCCGACGATCAACACGGCCTTGCTGCTGAGCTCGGGCGCGACGCTGACGGTGTCGCACCACGCGCTGCGCGACAACCATCGGACGAAGGCGATCGCGTGGCTCGCCGCGACGGTCCTGCTCGGCATCACGTTCCTCTTCATGCAGGGCTTCGAGTACTTCCATGCGTACAACGAGTTGAACCTGACGCTGGCCTCGGGCGTGTACGGCTCGACGTTCTTCCTGCTGACGGGCTTTCACGGCTTCCACGTGTTTCTCGGTGGAACGATGCTCTCGGTCGTGCTGGTGCGGCTGATCCGCGGTCACTTCACGGCCGATCACCACTTCGCGTTCGAAGGCGCCGCGTGGTACTGGCACTTCGTCGACGTCGTGTGGCTGGGACTTTACGTCGTCGTCTACTGGCTTTGATCCTGGCTGGCGGGCACGTGCCTCGCGCGAGGTGCCTGCTCCGTCGTATGCCCGCGCTTCGAATATCGGACTGCCCAGGCTTTGACGCCGCCTTCGAGACGATCGGGGCGGCGTTTGTCTTTACGGCCCTCGATGGGCCGGCGTGCAACGAGCCGGCGATCAATGTCCGAGCGGAATTCGGTTGTACTGAATCCAGCCGAGCCAGTGCGCGATCAGGATGAACAGGAAAAGCGAGATCGACAGGCCCACGCGCGTGGCGAGCGACCAGACCATGCGCTTCGTGCGGCCCCGGTCATGCATCATGAAGTAGAGCGCCGATGCCATGCTGGCGATGATGAGGACGAAAGCGATAGCGATGATGATGTGCATGGAATCAACGAATATTCGGCATTACGAAGCAGTAGCCACAATTATCTCACCCGTTTGCCGCGCATGGGCGTCCGGTGACCGTATAGCTGACGCCGCATGAAATTCCGCCTGGTTCCCGCGCTGCTGATCCTCTTCGTGATGGCGGTGACGATCCGGCTCGGTTTTTGGCAGCTCGACCGCGCCCATCAGAAGGAAGCGATCGAGGCCCGCATCTCGCGTTATGAAAGCGCGCCGCCGCAGATCGTGACAAAGGCACCGATCGCGGCTCAGTCGATCGAATATCACCGCGTGCGCGCCTACGGACGCTTTGTGCCGCAGCGCGTGGTTTATCTCGACAATCGGCCGTACCGCGATCAGCCGGGCTTTTATGTGGTGATGCCGCTTCAACTGGCCGACGGCGGCTATATTCTGGTCAACCGCGGCTGGTTGCCGCGCAACGCCGATGTGCGCACGGCGATCGCGCCGTACTCGACGCCCGCCGGCGACCTCTGGATCGAAGGCATCGCCCGCGGCAACGCTTCTCGTGCATTCGAGCTTGGCGAGGGCGGCTCGGCGGCACATCAGCCGATCCGGCAGAATCTCGACACGGCCGCCTATGCGGCCGAAACCGGATTGCCGCTTCAACCGTTCGTGATTCAGCAGACGAACGATACCGGCGATCGGCTCGTGCGCGATTGGCCGGCCCCGACCACCGGCGTCGAGCGCAACTACGGTTATATGCTGCAGTGGTGGGGCATGGCCGCGGCGGCATTGGCGTTCGGTTTGTATGCGGCGCGACGTGCCGCGAAGAAAGCGACTTGAAGAGGTTTCCCGTTTTGTCTATGCCGTCCACTCGTTCCCCGAATCCACCAGAGCGCGCCACACGAGGCTCCTGGCGGCGCGGCCGCTGGATGTTGCTGCTGCTCGCCCTCGTGAGTGCCGCGCCGGTCATTGCGTCCTATCTCGCTTACTACGTATTCAAGCCAAAGCTGGGCACGACCAACTACGGCACGCTCGTCGAGCCTCAACGTCCGATCCCCGAAGGGCTCGTCGTGACCGATGAATCGGGCAAGCCGATGAAGCTCGCTTCGCTGCGCGGCGTCTGGCTGATGATCGCCGCCGATACGAGTGCGTGCGACAAGGCTTGTGCAACGAAGCTCTATTTCATGCGCCAGATTCGCGCGACGCAGGCCGGCGAACGGGTGCGCATCGTCACGATATGGCTGCGTACCGATCAGTCGCCGGTGCCCGATGCCATCAAGACGGCTTATGCCGACACGCGCATGCTCGTCGCCGATCCGGCCGCCGTCGCCGCGTGGTTGCCTGCCGAAACGGGCACGCGCGATACCGACCACATCTATCTCGTGGACCCGAACGGCAACCTCATGATGCGTTTTCCGAAGAACCCGAACCCGAGCAAGATCAAGGGCGATGTGACGAAGCTGCTCAAATGGTCGAGCATCGGATGATGCGGGGGCTGCCTTGGCGGGCGCAGTGATGAGAGATCCGAAATGTTTTTAATTCAACTTGCGCTGATCGGCATGTGCATCGCTCTGTTGCCGCTCAGCTATGTCTGGGTCAAAGCCAGCGACGACAAATTTCGCAAGCTCGTCTGGGTGACGACGTTCCTCACGCTCGACCTCGTCATGTTCGGCGGCTTTACGCGGCTGACCGATTCGGGGCTCGGTTGCCCCGATTGGCCGGGCTGCTACGGCACGGCGTCGCCGTTCATCGCGCATGCGCAAATTGCCGCGGCCCACGCGGCGCTGCCGACAGGACCGGTCAGCATGACCAAGGCCTGGATCGAAATGATCCACCGCTATTTCGCCATGGCCATCGGTGTGCTGATCGTCGCGCAGACGCTGATCGCCTGGGTCGCACGTATCAAGCGCCGCCCGCTCGCCGTTTCGCCGTGGTGGCCGACCGCGCTGCTTGCGCTGATCGGCGTGCAGGGCATCTTCGGCGCGTGGACGGTCACGATGAAACTCCAGCCCATCATCGTCACGACGCACCTGCTGCTCGGCCTCGCATTGCTGGGCTCCCTCGGATGGCTTGCGGCGCGCGTCACGCCGATGCCGGTGTACGAGCCGGGCGCCGCACGCTATCGCACCGCGGCACTCGTCGGGCTCTCGCTGCTCGTCGTGCAGATCGCATTGGGCGGCTGGGTCAGTACGAACTATGCGGTACTGGCGTGCACCGATTTCCCGACCTGCAACGGGCAATGGATCCCGTCGATGGACTTCGCGCACGGCTTTCATCTCTGGCGTGCGCTCGGCATGACGAGCGACGGAGACGCCATCACGCAAGACGCACTCGTGGCGATTCACTGGACGCATCGCACGTTCGCCTTCGTGGTGATTGCCTATCTGGTCTGGCTGGCACTCCAATTGCGGCGGTACGCATCGCTTGCGCGTCCGGCGATGGGCGTACTGGTCGTCATCGCGGTGCAATTCGCCACCGGCCTGTCGAATATCGTGCTAGCGTGGCCGTTGCCGATCGCGGTCGCGCATAACGGCGGCGCAGCCGTCCTGCTGCTTTTGCTCGTTGTGCTAAACTTTCGAACCGCTTCCAGCCGTCCCGGCCGCGCGGCGCTTGCAGCGCGCGGCACCGCAACCGCGTGACTCTCATGGACAGCACAACGCTCCCTCATACGCTCGGCTCCCGGCTTTTACAGTACTTCGCGCTGACGAAGCCGCGGGTCACGCAGCTCGCCGTTTTCTGCGCGGTGATCGGCATGTTCCTGTCGACGCCGGGCATGGTGCCGTGGACGGTTCTGATCGGCGGCACTGTCGGTATCTGGCTGCTCGCGGGCGCCGCGTTCGCGATCAACTGCCTCGTCGAGCAGAAGATCGATTCGATGATGCGGCGCACGGCGTGGCGGCCTTCCGCGCGCGGCGAGATCACCACGACGCAGATCCTGCTGTTTTCGGCTGTGCTCGGCGGCCTGGGCATGTGGACGCTTTATACCTTCACGAATGCGCTGACGATGTGGCTCACGCTGGCCACCTTCGTCGGCTATGCCGTGATCTACACGCTGCTGCTCAAACCGGCCACGCCGCAAAACATCGTGATCGGCGGCGCATCGGGTGCGATGCCCCCCGCGCTCGGCTGGGCCGCGGTGACGGGCGCGGTCCCCGGGGATGCCTGGATTCTCGTATTGATCATTTTCGTTTGGACGCCGCCGCACTTCTGGTCGCTTGCACTGTATCGCCGCCAGGACTACGAAAACGCCGGCCTGCCGATGCTACCGAACACGCACGGGGAGCAGTTCACGCGCCTGCATATTCTGCTTTATACGATCGTGCTCTTCGTCGTGACGCTGATGCCGTTCATTTCGGGCATGAGCGGAGCGGTGTATCTGAGTGCGGCCGTCCTGCTCGGCGCCATCTTTCTCGCCTATGCGTGGAAGATCTATCGCGAATACTCCGATGCGCTCGCGCGCAAGACGTTTCGCTATTCGATCGTCTACTTGTCGCTGCTCTTTGCCGCGCTGCTCGTCGATCACTATGCGCGCGCACTGCTCGGCGCGTGACATCCAGGCCATGTTCGTCCATTCCCTCGCGCATCGCACGCGCATCGTGCTCGCTGCATGCGCGGCCGGTATCGCGCTCGCGGTGACCGGTTGCGGCGACAAGGCGCCGGCGTTCGACAATCTCGATATCACGGGTAACTCGCAATTCGGCTCGGCGTTCGCGTTACCCGACACAAATGGCAAGACGCGCACGCTCGGCGATTTCAAAGGCAAGGCGGTCGTTCTTTTTCTCGGCTACACGCATTGCCCCGACGTTTGCCCGACCACGATGGCCGAACTCTCGCAGGCGATGCAGCAACTCGGCCCCGACGCGGCGCGCGTGCAAGTGCTCTTCGTGACACTCGATCCGGCGCGTGACACGCCGGAAGTGTTGTCGCAATACGTGCATGCTTTCAACCCGTCGTTCATCGGTTTGCGGCCGAGCGACGCGCAACTGGCCCGGTTCGCGAAGGACTTCCGCATCTACTACGCGAAAGTGCCCGGCAAGACGTCAGACGGCTACACGATGGACCATACCGCCGCGAGCTACGTGTTCGATCCCTCCGGCAAGCTGCGGCTCTTTGCACGCGACGGGCAAGGCGCTGAGCCCTGGGTGCACGATCTGAAGTTGCTGCTCGACTGATTTCCAACTGCGCTTTTTACAAGCCGATGCCGCAATAAACGCAGCTCGTGTTGCGTCGCGATAGCCGGCGCCCTCTCGCCGCATATCGATATGCCATCATCGTATTTTGCGGTGCAGCATGCGTGTGAGACGATTGACCTCGCTGTGTCAAACGTTCATCCATC
The DNA here is from genome assembly GCF_057351765.1 of Trinickia sp. Classification (NCBI taxonomy): domain Bacteria; kingdom Pseudomonadati; phylum Pseudomonadota; class Betaproteobacteria; order Burkholderiales; family Burkholderiaceae; genus Trinickia; species Trinickia sp. The sequence goes on from NZ_JBMRBK010000037.1 coordinate 43,109, forward strand.
AAGAAAGCGAGCTCCCCATGCAGTTCAAAACGCTTCCCCAAACGCTACTGAAACTCCTCCTCGCGGCGACAACGGGTGCGGCCCTGGTCATGAGCACCGGCGCGTGTGCGCAAGACAAGCCGATCAAGGTCGGTGTAATCGCAGGCCCCGATTCGCAGACCTGGCAGGTCGTCAAAAAGGTGGCGAAACAGAAAGAAGGGCTCGATATCAAACTCGTCGAATTCAACGATTACGTGCAGCCGAATGCGGCGCTCGACGCGGGCGATCTCGACGCCAATGCGTTTCAGCATCAACCTTATCTCGACAGCCAGATCAGGCAACGGGGCTACAAGATCGTCAACGTGGGCCTGACCTATATCTCTCCGCTGGGCATCTATTCGAAGAAGCTCAAGTCGCTGAAGGACCTGCCGCAGGGCGCGAAGGTATCGCTGCCCAACGACCCGTCGAACGAAAACCGCGCACTGCTGCTGCTACAAACGCAAGGTGTCGTCAAGCTGAAGGCGGGAGCCGGTGCGAACGGCAGCAACGCGACGCCGCTCGATATCGAATCCAACCCGAAGAAGATCAAGCTCGTGGAATTGGACGCCGCGCAGTTGCCGCGCTCGCTCGACGATGTCGATGCGGCCGCGATCAACACCAACTATGCCCTCTCGGCAGGGCTGCAGCCGGCGAAGGACGCGATCGCGCGGGAGGATGTGCATAGTCCGTACGCGAACCTCATCGCAGTGCGCACGCAGGACAAGAGCAAGCCTTGGGTGAAAAAGCTCGTGGCGGCGTATCAATCGCCGGAAGTGCGCCAGTTCATCAACAGCGAATTCAAGGGTGCGGTCGTGCCGTCGTTCTAAGCCGCGCGCGTCGATCCGACGCTCTGAGCAAGCCAGCCCTCATCCGGGCTGGCTTGTTTCGTTTACGACGGCAATACGTGACCGTCGCTGCGCCGCTCACACGTCAACTGGGCTCCGAGTTCGGGTAAATCCCGATGCCCGTTCATGGCCGCGAACGGACCAGTCGTGGGCCTGAAACCCTTTTCAGGCAAGGCTTTCGACAGTTTGTCGGGGTTCGGCACGCGCGAATTGACTGGTATTATTGTGGTTATATAATGGGCTCCAATTCGCAGCCCAGCCACGCACGTGCCAGTGCAGCTTACTGCTCTCGAACCGCCGATGTTCGCGCTGGCCTGGATCGTGCGCCCACGTCCGCTGTTCCCCGCAATATCGAAATCGAAGATCCCATGCTCAATGGAAACATCCTGACGCCCGACGGTTGGATTCACGGTGCGCTCCAATTCGAAAACGGCCGCATTACAGTGCTCGACGGTGCGCGCGTCGATCCGTCGACGAACGACAGCTGCTATATCCTGCCCGGCTTCATCGATCTGCACGTCCATGGCGGTGGCGGTGCCGACGTCATGGAGGGCGGTCGCGCCATCGAGACGATCGCGCGCACGCATGCCCGTCACGGCACGACCAGCCTGCTGGCCACGACGATGACGGCCCCGCGCGCGGAGCTGATGGCCGTGGTGGCCGGACTCGGCGATATCACGCGCCGCCGCACGCCCGGCGGTTCGCGCGTGCTCGGCGTGCATCTCGAAGGGCCGTACATCAACCCGGGCAAGCTCGGGGCACAGCCCGATGCGGCTGTCTCGGCCGCGCTCGACGAAGTGCTCAAATATCTGTCGATCGCGCCGATTCGCGTGGTCACGCTGGCTCCCGAGATCGCGGGTCACATGGAGATCATCTCGGAGATGGCCGCACGCGGCGTACGTGTGCAACTGGGCCACTCGCTCGCGACTTACGACGACGCGGTCGCGGCGCTCAAGCACGGCGCGTGCGGGTTCACGCATCTGTTCAACGCCATGTCGCCGATGCATCACCGCAACCCGGGGCTCGTCGGCGCGGCATTCGCACATGCCGAGTTCGCCGAGATCATTCCCGATTTGCTGCACGTCCACCCCGGCGCGATCCGGGCGGCGCTGCGTGCCATTCCGCGCCTATATGTGGTGACGGACAGCACGTCGGCCACGGGCATGCCGGACGGCGAATACCGGCTCGGCAGCCAGCAGGTGACGAAGTGCCTCGGCGGCGTACGGTTGTCGGATGGCACGCTGGCTGGCAGCACCCTCACGATGGACGATGCACTGCGCAACCTCGTTTCGCTCGGCTTGCCGCTGGCGGATGTGTCCGATCGCATGTCGCGCCATGCCGCCGATTACCTGGGCCTCGAAGACCGCGGGCGGCTCGTGCGGGGCGCATGGGCGGACGTCGTCGTATTCGAGCGCGATCTCACGCTCGCAGCGACTTATGTCGAAGGAGAGCAGATTGTCGAATATGCTTGACGAGGCGCTTGCCGCCCGCCATGCGGTTGCCGCGCAGTGCGCCGACAGCGGCCGTGTCGAGGCGCTGGCCGCGTCACTGGCCGAAAAGTCGCGCCATGTCGCGCTGACGGTCGCGCGCGGCAGCTCGGACCATGCGGCCAGCTATTTCGCGAGCCTCGCGATGAGCCGCATCGGCGTGCCCGTCGCATCGCTGCCGATGTCGATTGCAACGCTGCAGGCCGCGCCGCTTCGCGTGGCCGGCGAATTCGCCATCGCATTCTCGCAATCGGGCAAAAGCCCCGATCTCGTCGAAACAATGACGACCCTGCGGCGCGCGGGTGCGCTCACCGTCTCATGTGTCAACGCGCCCGATTCGCCGCTCGCGAGCGCATGCGAGTGGCAATTGCCGCTGCTCGCGGGGCCTGAGCGCTCGGTCGCGGCGACGAAGAGCTATATCGCCATGCTCTCGCTTTCGGCGCAGCTCGTCGCCTTCTGGCAACGCCCGGAGCGCGATGAGCCATTGCTCGAGGCGCTGCGCGCGTTGCCCGACGCGCTCGACGAAAGCGCGCATCTCGACTGGACGCGCGCGATCGAAGCATTGGTCGGTGCCGAGCGCATGTTCGTGATCGGCCGCGGCCCCGGACTCGCGATCGCGCAGGAGGCGGCGCTCAAGCTGAAGGAGACATCCGGGATACAGGCCGAGGCCTTTTCGAGCGCTGAGGTGCGTCATGGCCCGATGGAACTCATCGACGAGAACTATCCGCTGCTGATATTCGCGCCGCGCGGACCCGAACAAGCCGGGCTCGTGCGTCTTGCCGCCGATATGCGTGCGCGCGGCGCGCGCGTGTTGCTGGCGGCGCCAGGCGATGTGGCCGAGGCCACGCTGCCGCTCGCGACGACGCGGCATCCGGCGCTCGATCCCATCGCCGCGATTCAGACCTTTTACGTCATGGCTGCGGGACTCGCCGTCGCGCGCGGGCGCGACGCCGATCAGCCCCGCTATCTCAACAAGATCACCGAAACCCACTAGCGAGAAATCCGCATGGAACTTGCGCAAGAGTCCCGATTGAAGAGCGAGACCCAGGACTCGATCGTCCTGCTCGCGCCCATGACCGGCCTGGTCGTGCCGCTTGCCGACGTGCCCGACCCCGTCTTCGCGGATGGCATGCTCGGCGACGGCATTGGTATCGATCCGCTCGAGGGAAAGCTCGTCGCGCCCTGTGAAGGTGTGGTGACGCATCTCGCTCGCACGGGCCATGCGTTGACCCTGCAAACGGCGCAGGGTGCGGAAATCCTGCTCCATATCGGCATCGACACCGTCGATCTGAATGGACAGGGGTTTGCTGCGAAAGTGGCGCAAGGCGCGCGCGTGAAAGCCGGCGACATCCTGATCGAATTCGATCAGGACTTCGTTGCGACCAGAGCGCCCAGTCTCATATCGATCGTCGCCGTGGCGAATACCGATGTCTTCGAGATCGTCGAGCGGCCGGGCGAAACCCGCCGCGGCATGATTCGGACCGGGGAGCCGCTGCTCGTGCTGCGCTCGAAAACCGCGGTGTCGGGCTCGTCGAAGGCTCGCGCGCAGGCGGAGGCCCTGCACGCGGCCGACGTACCGCAAGCATCGCGCGAAATCACGCTGGCGGTCGCGGGCGGGCTCCATGCGCGTCCCGCGGCGCGTGCGCGCGAGGCCGCACGCGGCCTCGATGCCCGGATCGAAGTCTGCCATGGCACGCGGTGCGCGAGCATAGAGAGCGTCGTCGGACTCATGGGGCTGGGCGCCGGCGAGGGCGCGGCCGTCGAAGTGCGCGCCGTCGGCGCCGATGCGGCCGCGGCCGTGGATGCGGTCGTGCGCGAGCTGCTGCGCGAAGTACACGGCGAGCTGGAGGAGACGCCCGCGCGCGTTGCTTCCCCCGCGCCGCGCCCCGCGGCGGTCATAGCCGGCGCGCCGGCCGATCCGAACACGCTCGCCGGCGTGTGCGCCGCGCCGGGCATTGCCGTCGGCACGCTCACGCGCTGGGACGATACGCAATTCGATCTGCCCGAGGCCGGGAGCGGGACGCCCGCGGCCGAAAGCCGCCTGCTCGATCGCGCGTTGGCGGCCGTCGACGCGCAATTGAACTCAACGGTGCGCGACGCCTCGCAACGCGGCGCCGTCGGCGAAGCAGGCATCTTCGCCGTGCATCGCGTGCTGCTCGAGGACCCGACGCTCATCGATACCGCGCGCGATCTCATCAGTCTCGGTAAAAGCGCGGGCTTCGCGTGGCGCGAGGCCATTCGCGCACAGATCGGCGTGCTCGCGAACGTCGAAGACATGCTGCTCGCCGAGCGCGCAGCCGATTTGCGCGATATCGAAAAGCGCGTGCTGCGCGAGCTCGGCTACGGGCAGCAGAATGCACGCGCGTTGCCCGACGATGCCGTGCTCGCTGCCACCGAGTTCACGCCGTCGGATCTGTCGTCGCTCGACAGAAAGCGCGTGGCGGCGCTCGTCATGGCCGGCGGCGGTGCGACCTCGCATGCGGCCATCATCGCTCGGCAGCTTGGCATTCCGGCGCTCGTCGCTGTCGGCGACGCGCTGCATGCGATTCCCGACGGCACACAAGTCGTCGTCGACGCCAGCGCGGGACGCATCGAGTACGCACCGACGGCGCTCGACGTCGAGCGCGCGCGTCTCGAGCGGCAGCGTCTGGCCGGCGTGCGCGAGGCCAACCGTCGCGTATCGCAGGAAGCCGCGTCGACGGCCGACGGTCGGGCGATCGAGGTCGCCGCCAACATCGCCACGATCGACGATGCGCGCACCGCGATCGAAAACGGAGCCGATGCCGTTGGCCTCTTGCGAACCGAGCTGCTTTTCATCCATCGCGAGACGGCGCCGAGCGCTCGCGAGCATTGCGCAAGCTATCAGGCGATCGTCGATGCCTTGCAAGGGCGCCGCGCCATCATCCGCACGCTCGACGTCGGCGCCGACAAGGAAGTGCCTTATCTGACGCTGCCGCCCGAAGCGAATCCGGCGCTCGGGCTGCGCGGCGTACGCCTCGCGCAATTGCGGCCCGATCTCCTGGACGATCAATTACGCGGCCTGATCGAGGTCGAGCCTCATGGCTCGGTGCGGATTCTGTTGCCGATGGTGACCGACGCCAACGAGCTGATGCGCCTGCGTGCCCATATCGACGAGCTCGGCCGTGCCGCGGGACGTACCGATCCGATCGAAGTGGGCGTGATGATCGAGGTGCCGTCCGCGGCGCTGCTCGCCGACCAGCTCGCACGCCACGCCGATTTCCTCTCGATCGGCACGAACGACCTCACGCAATACACGCTGGCGATGGATCGCTGCCAGCCCGATCTCGCCTCGCAGGCGGACGGCCTGCATCCGGCCGTGCTGCGTCTCATCGAGGCGACGACGCGCGGTGCCGCGAAGTACGGCAAGTGGGTCGGCGTCTGCGGGGCGCTCGCGGGCGATCCGCTTGCCGTGCCGCTTCTCGTCGGCCTCGGCGTGACAGAGCTTTCGGTTGATCCGGTTGCCGTACCGGGCATCAAGGCGCGTGTGCGCCGACTCGATTATCAACTGTGCCGCCAACGCGCGCTGGATGCGTTGGAGCTCGACTCGGCGCAGGCGGTAAGAGCAGCAAGCCGCGAAATCTGGCCGCTCGACTAGGCGCACCGCGCTTTTTCGAGCGAGTCGGCATCGCACTCAAACAAGCATCGACGACGAGAAGACATTGGAGGCACTCATGGACGGAAATCCATTTATGAAGGTCCAGCGGCTAGGGCGAGCGCTGATGCTGCCGATTGCGGTGCTGCCGGTCGCGGGCATTTTGCTGCGCCTCGGCCAGGCCGACGTGCTCAACATCAAGATGATTGCCGACGCCGGCGGCACGATCTTCGACAATCTGCCGTTGCTGTTCGCGATCGGCGTGGCGGTGGGCTTCGCGAAGGACAACAATGGCGTTGCCGCATTGGCGGGTGCGATCGGCTATCTGATCGAAATCGCCGTGATGAAGGACATCAACGACAAGCTCAACATGGGCGTGCTGTCGGGGATCATCGCGGGGATCGTGGCGGGGATGCTCTATAACCGCTACAAGGACATCAAGCTGCCCGATTATCTGGCGTTCTTCGGCGGCAAGCGCTTCGTGCCGATCGTGACCGGGCTGGCCTGTGTGGTATTGGGCGTCGTCTTCGGGTACGTCTGGCAACCCGTGCAGGCGGCCATCGACGCGACGGGCCACTGGCTGACGACGGCCGGCGCGATCGGCGTATTCGTCTATGGCACGCTGAACCGATTGCTGCTCGTGACGGGTCTGCATCACATCATCAATTCGCTCGCCTGGTTCGTATTCGGCACGTTCACGCCTCCGGGCGGCGGCGCCGCGGTGACGGGCGATCTGCATCGCTTCTTTGCGGGCGATCCCACCGCGGGCGGCTTCATGACGGGCTTTTTCCCGATCATGATGTTCGGCCTGCCGGCGGCGTGCCTGGCCATGCTGCACGAAGCGCCGAAGGAGCGCCGCGCGATGGTGGGTGGCCTGCTGTTTTCGATGGCGCTGACATCGTTTCTGACCGGCGTGACGGAACCCGTTGAGTTCAGCTTCATGTTCCTCGCACCGGTGCTCTATGTGATCCACGCGTTGCTCACCGGCCTTTCGCTCGCGATCTGTCAGGCGCTAGGCATCCATCTGGGCTTCACGTTCTCCGCCGGCGCGATCGACTACGTACTGAACTACGGGTTGTCGACGAAAGGCTGGCTCGCGATTCCGATCGGACTCGTCTATGCGGCGGTCTACTACGGGCTGTTCCGGTTCTTCATCCGCAAGTTCAACATGGCCACACCGGGCCGCGAACCCGCGACGACCGACGCCCAGATCGAATCGTTCGGGGCTGGCGGTTATGTGGCGCCGACGGCGGGCGCCGCCGCGCCGCGTGCCGTGCGCTACATCGCTGCGCTCGGCGGTGCTTCGAACCTGACGCTCGTCGACGCCTGCACCACGCGCCTGCGTCTTTCAGTGGTCGATGCGGAAAAAATTTCGGAGCCGCAGTTGAAGGCCATCGGCGCACGCGGCGTACTCAAGCGCGACGCGCGCAACGTGCAGGTCGTCATCGGGCCGGAAGCCGACATGATCGCCGACGAAATCCGTGCGGCCATGGCTGGTCCGGCAGGGCAGGCCGCGCCGGCCGCTGCCGGCGCCGAGCAAGGACCGAGCGGACCGCTCGATCCCGATCCGATGCGCTGGCTCGCCGTTTTCGGCGGTGCGACGAACGTCGCGGCACTCGATGCCGTGGCGGCCACGCGGTTGCGCGTAGTCGTACGCGATCCGGGCGCCGTCGATCGCCAGCGGCTCGGCGAGCTCGATGTTGCCTGGGTATCGGCCGATACGTTCCACATCGTCTGCGGCACTGCCGCGCAGCGCTACGCCAGGCAACTGGCCACGCGCCTCCCGCCGACGGCGGGCGTCTCGCCACAGCCCGTCTGAGGCCGATGCGCGCCTGAACTCGGTTCAGGCAATGAAAAAGAGCGGCCAGGGTGACCTGATGCCGCTCTTTCTTTTAGTCCGCCGAACGGGCGGGCCGACGAGACTCAAGCGTACGCGGCCAGCGCGTTGCGCATCTTTTTCATCGCACTCGCTTCGATCTGACGAATCCGCTCGGCCGACACACCGAACTCGGCGGCGAGTTCATGCAGCGTCGAGCCTCCCGATCCGTCATCGTCGACGTTGAGCCACCGCGCTTCGATGATGCGGCGACTGCGTGCGTCGAGCGAATCGAGCGCTTCGGCGATGCCGTCCGTTTGCAGCTTGTCGCGTTGACGGGCGGCCAGCACAGCCGTCGGCTCGCTGTGCGCGTCCGCCAGATAGGCGATCGGCGCGTACGACTCCTCGCCGTCTTCGACGTGTCCTTCGAGCGCGATGTCTCCACCGGAGAGCCGCGTTTCCATCTCGGTGACTTCTTCGCGCTTGACGTTCAGTTCTTTCGCGAGGCCTTCGATCTCGTCGGGCGAGAACGCTTGCAGCCCTTGCTTGTGGCTGCGCAGATTGAAGAACAGCTTGCGTTGAGCCTTCGTCGTCGCGACTTTCACCATGCGCCAGTTGCGCAGGATGTATTCGTGGATCTCCGCTTTGATCCAGTGGATCGCGTACGACACCAGGCGCACGTTTTGCTCGGGATCGAACCGTTTGACCGCCTTCATCAGCCCGATGTTGCCTTCCTGGATGAGATCCGCATGCGGCAGACCGTAGCCGAGATAATTGCGTGCGATCGATACGACGAGACGCAGGTGCGACAGCACGAGCTGACGCGCGGCATCGAGGTTGTTGTGCAGGCGATATTCAGTGGCGAACCGGCGCTCTTGCTCCGCCGTCAGCATCGGAATGCGGTTGACAGCCTGGATGTACGCGTCGATGTTGCCCAGTTGGCCGGGCAGCATCGACGTTGGCGCGAGCGTCAGAGCACCTGCCGAAGCGGCCATGGCGGACGCCGGGGCGAGAGGGCTCGGAAGGGTCATTGCGTTGCTCACGTAGGAAACTCCTTGAAATCGGACTACCGCTCAGTCACAAGTACGACTCCGGGGGATATTAGCACTCCCGGAAGCCGAGTGCTAAGTGTTGGAGTCTCAAATGGCGCCGGAAGTTCCGTGAAGCTATCGATTCCGTTGAATCGATAGGTAATTCTACTCCTATTGGTCGCGGACGGGCCGCGAAGGGGGAAAGCGAGCAGGAATTGGGGCTTGACTCGAACTGAAGCATCCCCTTTTTCCGAGATTGTGTATTGCGCGAGACGATACGACGCGCGGAAAAACCATACCGTAAGATAGACGCGCTTCGGGCCGCATGGCGCGTGGTAGTGGCCCGATCATCAACGAGCCCCTTCGGAGTATGCGAATGAAAAAGAAGAACCGGATCCGGCAACGTCCCTCGAGCGTTTTCGTCATAGCGGCACTGGCGGCGGCCACAATGCTTGCCGCAGCACCGGGTCTCGCGCGGGCCGATACTTTCGGCGTGCAGCTCGGAGGAGGATTTGGCGAACACGATGTCAACAAGCTCGACCTGGGCCTCGTCTGGGACCCGGGCATCAACTGGTGGGAGATGGGCGGCTGGCATTTTTCTCTCGTCGGCGAAGCCCATGTGGACTATTGGCACCCGGGCAACGGAACGTCGCGTCATGACGTCTACACATTCGGTGTACAGCCCATGGTCCGCTTCATCAAAAGCGCCGGCGCCGTCCGCCCCTTCATCGAGGCGGGCGCGGGTGTGCGCGGGCTCTCACGTGTGACGATCAAGGATGGGTACTCGATGGGCACGGCCTTTCAGTTCACCGAGATCGTCGGCGTCGGCGCGCAATTCGGCGGCCACCAGCAGTACCAGGCCGGCTTTCGATTTCAACATGTTTCGAATGCCGGTATCAAAGAGCCGAATCCTGGTATAAATTTCAGCCAGCTATATCTGCAATACAACTTCTGACGCGAATGTCCCGTGCGGCATTCGGGTGCATGGGAGCTGAGCGATGGCGGCAAAGATGATCGAAGCGATTCGCGTACTCGAGCGGGACCGGTTTCGCGCAATGGTCGACGGCGACGTGCCGATGCTCAACGAGTTGCTGTCCGAGAACGTGAGCTTCGTTCATACCAACGGCAAGCGCGAGACGAAGCAGCAATTCATCGACGCCATCTCCGCGGGCCGACGGCGCTACCGGCAAATCGAAGTGCAATCGCAAGACGTGTTGCCCGTCGGCAGCGAGACCTGTGTGGTGACGGGACGCGCGCTGATCGAAATGGAAGCGAACAACGGCGCCTTGCTCTATCCGATCGCCTATACGGCCATTCAGGCGCAAGAAGACGGCCAATGGCGTCTCGTGGCGTGGCACGCGACGCGCTGCGCGCTCGAATGACGCGTCAGCGCGCGCGCGTTCCCTTACCGGCAGCGTATTCGTCTCACGCTGCGGCCTGACGCTCGTCGTCGCTCCACTCGAACCTGTTCACCGCGCTGATGAGCGCGTCCACCGCGGCCGTCGCGGCATCGGCATGCACGCCGACGCCGAAACGCAGCGGCGCGCTGCCCGCACGACAGCCGACGAACGCGGCCCAGCCGCCGTCGGCCGTGCGTGCAGTCTCGTAGGAGCAGACATCGATCGGGCAGGCGGCCTCGGCGCTGAGCGCGCATGCCACCGCTTCGACGAGTGCATCGCCTTGCGCATGCGCCGGGTCCTCGCCTATACGGGCCACTTCGCGACGCTGCCAGCGCACCGTGGCGGCGTCGGTGCGCGTGGCCGGTCCCCGCACGCCGAGATATTCGCGGGCGAACCGTTCGCAGATCGCTTCGCCCGTGACTTCGACGCCGGATTCGTCGGCGATTTGCTGCACGACATGACTGAATTCGATTTGCAGGCGGCGCGGTGGCGCAAAGCCGAGCCCGCGCTCGAGCAGGAATGTCGAGCCGCCTTTGCCCGATTGGCTGTTCACGCGTATGACCGCATCGTAGCTGCGACCGAGGTCCGCCGGATCGATGGGCAGGTAGGGCACTTCCCAAACCGCCTCGGCCGATCGCCGCGCGAAGCCTTTGCGAATCGCATCCTGGTGCGAGCCGGAAAATGCTGTGAAGACGAGATCGCCGGCGTAGGGGTGGCGCGGATGGACGGGTATTGCGTTGCAACGCTCCACGACGCGGCGCACCGCGTCGATATCGGAGAAATCGAGGCCCGGATCGATGCCTTGCGTATAAAGGTTCAGCGCAAGCGTCACGAGATCGACGTTGCCCGTGCGCTCGCCGTTGCCGAACAGGCACCCTTCGATGCGCTCGGCTCCCGCGAGCAACGCCAGCTCGGCCGCTGCGACTGCCGTGCCGCGATCGTTGTGCGGATGCACCGAGAGCACGATGCTGTCGCGCCAGGCAAGGTTGCGATCCATCCATTCGATCTGGTCGGCGAACACATTGGGCGTGGCGGCTTCGACCGTGGCCGGAAGATTCAGGATCATCTTGTGCTCGCGCGTCGGCGCCCAGGTTTGCGCGACAGCGTCACAGACTTCACGCGCGAAGGCGAGCTCGGTCATGCTGAACGTCTCGGGCGAGTATTGAAACGTCCACCGCGTGCCGGGCCGTCGTTGCGCCTCTTCCTTGATGAGCCGTGTGCCCTCGACGGCGAGCGCTTTGACGTCTTCCTTCGAAGCATCGAACACGATGCGCCTGAACGAGGGGCAGATCGCGTTGTACAGATGGACGATGGCGCGTGGGGCGCCTTCGAGCGCTTCGAATGTGCGCGCGATGAGATCGGCGCGTGACTGCACGAGGACTTCGATCGTCACGCCCTCAGGAATCCGCTGCTCGTCGATCAGCCTGCGTACGAAGTCGAAGTCCGTTTGCGATGCCGACGGGAAGCCGACCTCGATCTCCTTGAACCCGATAGCAATGAGCATCTCGAAGAACTCGAGCTTCTGCTCGATCGTCATCGGGTCGATCAGCGACTGATTGCCGTCGCGAAGATCGGTACTCATCCAGATCGGCGCGGACTCGATCGTCCGGCTCGGCCACTTGCGCGTGGCGAGGCGAACAGGCTGAAACGGTCGGTACTTCCCGGCGGGATTGCGGAGCATGGCGAACCTCGTTCGTTGCGTCGTCTGCGAAACGCGAGGCAGGCTCGGCGGCTGGCCAGCCGTGCCGGGGCGCACAACGCGCCGGCGCATTTCGCGATTCGCCCGAACGGTATTCGGCCGAATGCTGACGACTACGGTTTGTAGGGAACTGCGGTTTGGGCGAAACGGAACTGCGGGAACTGCAGGAGGACCGCGCAAACGACACGCGGCGCTACGGCTGGCTTACGCTAGTCGTAGCGATAGAGGCCGCGCTAGTCGGCCGGAGGTAATTCGGAGGGTGTTCGAAATGGAACGCATGAAGCGCACTGTATGTCAGCGACGGCGACGCTGTCAACCGTCGCCGTTCGGCTAATCCTGCCGCGCGACCCTTACGATCGTCTCCACCTGGCGCGCGAGCGTCGGCGGCACGGGCTGCCGGCCGTCCAGCACGGCCTGGGTCCACGCCGCGGTCGTGTCCGCATCGCGCGATTCGGGCAGAGCGGCCGGTTGCGCTTCGGAGGAACTGCGCTCGGCCGCGACGAGCGTTTCGGCCACGCCGTCGTGCAGCCAGTCGATCTGGACTTGGCGGCGCGTGTCAGCTACAGCCTCGCCCTCGGTGCCGCGTGCGAGCAACGCTCCGCCCACGGCGGCTGCCGGATGGCCGGCGAAGAGTTCGGCGAGGCTCTCGCGATACTCCGGATGCGTATAGTTGACGAGCCGCAGGCCCGGAGACGAAAACGGCTGCAGGATTTTCACGAGCGTATGCGTCGAATTGCGCACGCCCATGATCCGGCGCAGCGCCAAAAGCCGCGCGAGCTTCGGCGCCAGTACCTCGATCGGCGCGAAGGCGAGCGCGCGGCTGGCCAATTGGGCCTCGATCTCGGGATGGGACTTGGCCGGCGCGATCCCCAGCCTCGCGAAAATCTCTGCGCTCGTCACCCGCCCGGCATCCTCGCTCACGCCGTGCACGAGCGTCGGTACGCCCTCGCGCGCAAGCAGCAGCGCGAGCAGCGGCACCAGGTTGGGCTGCTTGCGCGCGCCGTTGTAGCTCGGAATGGACACGGGCCGGCTCTCACCGCCCGGCACGCGCAGTAACGCGAACGACGCTTGCGCGGCCGCGAGCATGGCGGCGAGTTCCGCAGCCGTCTCGCCTTTGAGCCGGTAGGCGAGCATCACCGCGCCGAGCTCGATATCCGAGACGCGGCCATCGAGCATCGCGCTATACAACGCGTGCGTGTCTTCCGGCGAGAGCGCGCGGGCTCCGTTCGGACCGCGTCCGATTTCCTTGATGAAACGGGCGCAGGCAAAGGTGCCCGGCGAGGCGGCGGATTCAGTCATGACAGGAAGCGGGTGCGACGAGAACCCGTCGAAGTAAGTAGGCTGTGCAACATCATTGAGTACCGCATTCGCCGCGATCTTGCAAGCCGTGGCACCTGCACGCGCGTTAAACTCTTTTCTTTCATTGCAGGGAGAGGGGAATGGATTATGTGTTTGCTCCGGCGCCCACCGTCTCGGTGCCGGTCGCGGAAACGACCGCCGCTGCGGGCACCGGCCGGCGCTTCCCCGTGCGCCGCATCTATTGCGTCGGACGCAATTACGAGGCGCACGCGCGCGAAATGGGCCATGACCCGGACCGCGAGCCGCCGTTCTTTTTCTCGAAGCCGGCCGACGCGGTCCTGAACGTGGCGCCGGGCGCAACGGGCGAATTTCCGTATCCGTCGTGCTCGACCAATGTCCATTACGAAATGGAGCTCGTCGTTGCGATCGGCAAGGCCGGTCGGGACATTCCCGTCGAGCGCGCGCTCGAGCACGTCTACGGCTATGCGCTCGGGCTCGACATGACGCGGCGCGATCTCCAGGCCGAAGCGAAAAAACTGGGACGGCCCTGGGAGACCGCAAAAGGCTTCGATCATTCGGCGCCGATCGGCCCGATCCACCCCGTCGCCCGAGTTGGCCACATCGATCGGGGCGCCATCTGGCTCGAGGTGAACGGCACCGAGAAACAGCGCTCCGACGTATCGCAATTGATCTGGTCGACACCGGAAACGATCGCTTATTTGTCGACGTTGTTCGAGTTGAACGCCGGCGATCTGATCTTTACGGGGACACCCGAAGGCGTGGGCGCGATCGTCAAGGGCGATTCGATGAGGGGCGGCATCGAGGGTCTCGGAGAATTCAGCGTATGCGTCGTGTGACCGTGCGCATCGTCGGAGTCGACCATGAAGCTTTACAGCTACTTTCGGAGTTCGGCCGCATACCGAGTGCGCATTGCGCTCAATTTGAAGAACCTGCCGTACGAGTACATGCCCGTTCATCTGCTGCGCGCGGGCGGCGAGCAGCTCACGGCCGATTACCGCAAGCTCAGTCCGGACGCCATCGTGCCGACGCTCGTGGACGGCGACGACGTGGTATTGCAGCAGTCGCTCGCGATCATCGAGTATCTCGAGGAAACGCATCCGAATCCACCGCTTTTGCCCGCGGCGGCCGCGGATCGCGCGTATGTGCGGGCCATTGCCTTGCAGATCGCCTGCGAGATCCATCCGCTCGATAATCTGCGCGTGCTGCGCTATCTCGTGCGCGAGATGGGCGTTTCCGAGGAGGCCAAGAACGGCTGGTACCGGCATTGGATCGAAAACGGGTTCGCTTCGCTGGAGGCACGGCTATCGGCCGATCCGCGTACAGGCACGTTCGTATTCGGCGATACGGCGACGCTCGCCGATGTTTGCCTCGTGCCGCAAGTATTCAACGCGCTGCGGTTCAAGATCGATATCGCGCCCTATCCGACGTTGCAGCGTCTTTACGAGCACGCAAGCGGGCTCGATGCGTTTGCGCGTGCCGCGCCCGGAGCGCAGCCGGACGCGGAGTGAGGCCGCGGCCGACCGCCGGCGGCATGTTCAGCCGAGCAGGGCGTCGGCAAATTCTTCTGCGCTGAAGGGCTGCAAGTCCTCGACTTTCTCTCCCACGCCGATGAAGTAGACGGGCACCGGCCGTTGGCGCGCGATCGCGACCAAAATGCCGCCTTTCGCGGTTCCGTCGAGTTTCGTGACGATGAGGCCGGTCAGTGAAAGCGCATCGTCGAAGGCTTTCACTTGCGCGAGCGCGTTCTGCCCCGTGTTGGCATCGATCACGAGCAACACCTCTTGCGGCGCGCCCTCCATCGCTTTGCCGATCACGCGTTTGACCTTGCGCAGCTCCTCCATCAAATGAAGCTGCGTGGGCAGACGACCTGCCGTATCGGCCATCACGATATCGACCCTGCGAGCGCGCGCAGCGCTTACCGCATCGAAAATCACGGCCGCCGGGTCGCCGCTTTCCTGCGATACGACGGTCACGTTGTTGCGCTCGCCCCAGATCGCGAGTTGCTCGCGGGCGGCAGCGCGGAAGGTATCGCCGGCCGCGAGCAACACCGACTGCTCGAACCGTTGCAAATGTTTGGCCAGCTTGCCGATGCTCGTGGTTTTTCCGGCGCCGTTGACGCCGGCGATCATCATGACCATCGGCTGCGCACGTCCCAGCATCAACGACTTTTCGAGCGGACTCAGTAGCTCGACGAGCAGCGAACGCAGGGCCCATTTCACTTGCTGCGGATCGGTGAGGCGTTCGGCACGGACCTTCTCGCGTAGGGCCCCGAGCAGGTACTCCGTCGCTTCGACACCGGCATCCGACATCAGCAGCGCGGTTTCGAGCTCCTCATAGAGCGCATCGTCGATCTTCGTCCCGACGAAAATACCGGTCAGCCCTGCGCTCGTCTTCGACAGGCCGGCCTTCAGCCGTGAAAGCCATGATTGCTTTGCGGCAGGCTCGGGGGCGGGGGGAGGGACGATCTCGACGACCTCGTTTGCGGACTCGTCCAAAGGCTCCGTTCGCTCGGGGGCTGGTTGCGCCCCGGCGCCGGAGCCAGCGTGCAGCGGCGGCTGAGCCGGCTGCGGCTCGGGTCCCGGCTCGGCTTGCGGCGCGCGCACAGCGTCGACGGTGGGCGTACGAGCAGTTACCGGCGCCGGCTCGGCTTCCGGCGCGGGTGCCGGCGCAGGCTCGACGGCCGGTTCTTCGGCGGCGGGCGCGGGGGGCGCCTCGACGGTTTCGGGCGCTTTCGAGCCCTTGAATCGCTTGAAAAAACTGAACATGGCCTGGACGGTGGATTGGGCTTGGTGCGCCGCGACGCTTGCGGTGGCGCCTGTCGCGGGGGGGCAGATGACGCGGCCCGCGCTGCGCGGCAAAAGATGGCTATTTTATCAGGCGCCGTCGACGCGGCTCGCGTCGCCCGCGCCGAACGGCGCGTCACGGTAGATGCTGTGGTAACGTGGGCGCCGTTGCGTACTGAGCGGCGCTGTCGTCGTGTGCGCTTGCCCGTTTCACTCGAGTTCCGTTCGATGCCTCGCTCCACTTCTCATTCGCGCACGCCGCAGCAATCAGCCGCCCGCGGCAAAGGTCATACCGTCCGTATCATCGGCGGCGACTGGAAGCGCACGCCGTTGCCCGTGCTCGATCTCGAAGGCCTGCGCCCGACGCCCGACCGCGTCCGGGAAACGCTCTTCAATTGGCTGGGCCAGCGGCTCGACGGTCAACGTTGCCTGGACCTGTTCGCGGGCAGCGGTGCGCTGGGGTTCGAAGCGGCATCGCGTGGGGCCGAGCGGGTCGTGATGGTCGAGCGCAACGCGCGCGCCGCGAGGCAGCTACGCGAGAACCAGGCGCGTTTGGCCGCTCGCGCGATCGAGATCGCCGAGGCCGATGGCCTGAAGCTGGCCGGGAGCCTCGCTCCCCGCTCGTTCGACGTCGTTTTTCTCGATCCGCCCTTCGGCGAGGGGATGCTCTCGCGTGCGTTGGAGCTCGCCCTGCCGCTCGTCGCGGACGACGGCTGGCTGTATGTCGAGTCGGGCGAGCCGCTCGACGAAGAGGAGCCGCTGCTCGGCGGGTGGAGCATTGTCCGCCGCGGCAAGGCCGGCGCGGTCCACTATCATTTGCTGCAGCGCGAAAATGATGAATAATGCCCGTTTCGAACGCGATACCGGGCGGGCACGGAGCCGCTCCCGGTCCGCAGCGGCCCGCGAATGGCGGGGCGCCCCGACGGATAACGAGAGGAGATGTCCATGGTAGTCGCCGTGTACCCGGGTACGTTCGACCCGCTCACCCGGGGTCATGAGGACCTCGTGCGCCGCGCGGCGAGCATATTCGATACGCTCGTGGTCGGTGTTGCGGACAGCCGCAACAAGAAGCCGTTTTTCACGCTGCAAGAGCGGCTGGACATCGCTCAAGAGGTGCTTGGGCATTATTCCAATGTGCAGATCATGAGCTTCAGCGGGCTGCTCAAGGACTTCGTACGGGCAAACAACGCACGCGTGATCGTGCGAGGCCTGCGCGCGGTCTCCGATTTCGAATACGAGTTCCAGATGGCCGGCATGAACCGCTATCTGCTGCCTGACGTGGAAACGATGTTCATGACGCCGTCGGATCAGTACCAGTTCATTTCGGGCACGATCGTGCGCGAGATTGCACAGCTGGGCGGCGACGTGAGCAAGTTCGTGTTCCCGTCGGTCGAAAAGTGGCTCAAGGAGAAGGTCGCCCAGATGGGGCCGCATTCCGCGGCGCCGTGACGCTCGCAGCAGCCTTACGCCGTCGATCGGGCCTGGAACGGCGAAGCTATAATGTGGAATCTTTCAGGAAGGTTGCGGCAGTATGGCCCTGATTATTACCGACGAATGCATCAATTGCGACGTGTGCGAGCCCGAGTGCCCGAACGACGCAATCTCGATGGGACCGGAGATCTATGTGATCGACCCGTCGAAGTGCACCGAATGCGTTGGCCATTTCGATGAGCCGCAGTGTCAGCAGGTTTGCCCCGTCGAATGCATTCCTCGCGATCCGCAACACGTGGAAAGCGCCGAGGAATTGCTCGTCAAATACCACAACCTGCAGGCAGCGAAAGCCGCTGCACCGAATGGCGGCGGCAGCGAGGATAACAGCGCAAACAAGAACGAGAACGACGCCGATAACAAGGCCGGCTGATTCGCGGCTTGCGGGCTTGTGTCGTCCCGCTTACACGCGCAGCAGTCGAGCGGACCTCACCACACGCACCGTGTCACGCCGCGCGATGCAACTGCATCATCGCCCGCTCCAATTCCCCTTTCACCACATGCGGCATGACGGCTAGCGCCCGTTCGACCGCCGTATCGATATCTTCCTGCTCTTCCTTGCGGGGAGGCTTCAACACATAGTTCGCGACATCGGGTTTTGCGCCCGCGCGCGCAGCCTCGGGAATCAGGTCGCGCGGATGTCCGATGCCGATGCGCAGGCGCCAATACTGCTGCGACGAGAGATGCGCTGAAATGTCCTTGAGGCCGTTATGACCGCCGCTCCCACCGCCGAGTTTGAGCTTGACGGCGCCGGGCGGCAGATCGAGTTCGTCGTGAGCGACGAGGATCTGGTCGGGCAGTATCTTGAAGAAATGCGCGAGCGCGACGACCGACTGACCCGAGCGGTTCATGTAGGTTTGCGGTTCGAGCAGATGGACCTCTTCGCCGAACAGTCGCGCTTTGGCATAAAAGCCGTGAAAGCGCCGCTCGTCGCGCAGCGTGGCGCCGGCGTCACGCGCGAGTTGATCGACGAGCCAGAAGCCCGCATTGTGGCGTGTCGCGGTGTATTCGGCGCCCGGGTTACCGAGCCCGACGATCAGCTTGATCATGGTTCGTCTCAGCCATCAGCCCTCAGCTATAGCCACCGGCCGAAAGATGACAAAAAAAACCCGCCGGGCATGCCGCGGCGGGTCACGTCGTCCGTCCCATTGAAACGGATCGAGAGGATATCGATCGACGAAATCCTTAGGCTGCCGGCGTCTCGCCTTCGCCTTCGGCAGCGGCTTCGCTCGACACGGCACCGGCCGGCACCGCAGCAGCGGCGATCACGGGATTTTCCGCTTCGATGTGAGCCGTCAGCGACACGCCCTTGGGCAATACGATGTCCTTCGCGTGCAGCGACTGGCCCGCTTCGATCTTCGCGAGATCGAGTTCCACGTATTCAGGCAGATCGCCAGGCAGGCACTCGATTTCCACTTCGGTCACGACGTGCGAGATCACCGCGCCGCCGAGCTTCACGGCAGGGTTCGTTTCCTGGTTCATGAAGTGCACGGGCACCTTCGTATGCAGCTTCTTGTTCGCATCGACACGCTGGAAGTCCACGTGCAGCACGATCTGACGGAACGGATGATATTGCACATCGCGCAGCAGCACGGCTTGCGACTTGCCGGCCACTTCGAGATCGAGGATCGACGAGTGGAACGCTTCCTTCTTCAGGGCGTGCCAGAGGGCGTTGTGATCGAGTTCGACCAGTTGCGGCTCGCTGTTGGCGCCATACACGATTCCCGGCGTCTTGCCGGAATTGCGCAGGCGGCGGCTCGCACCCGTACCTTGCTTGTTGCGCTCGAAAGCGACGACTTTCATGTTCAATCTCCATAACTGCCCGCGACCAGGCAGTGAAACGGGGCATCGGCGCATTTGGCGCGTCGGCCCCATGGTAACGCGGCACATCCGATAGGAGGGTGCCTCTCAAGCCAAAGGCGCTGCACGAAGCAGCGCCTTCAGTCATGTCTTGTTTGCGATGCTCAGCTTTCGGCGAACAGCGACATCACCGAATCGCCGCGGCGGATGCGCGAGAACGTCTCCGCCAGCAGCCCCGCGCACGAGAGCGAGCGGATTTTCTCGCAACCGCGCGATTCGTCGCTGAGCGGAATCGTGTCCGTCACGACGAGCTCGTCGAGCTCGGAATTCGTCAGCCGCTCGGCCGCGCCGCCGGATAGCACGGGGTGCGTTGCGTAAGCGACGACCTGCTTCGCGCCGCGCTCTTTGAGCACCTGTGCGGCTTTGCACAGCGTACCGGCCGTATCGACCATGTCGTCCATGATCACGCAGGTCCGGCCCTCGACTTCGCCGATGATGTTCATCACTTCGGCGACGTTCGCTTTCGGACGGCGCTTGTCGATGATGGCCAGATCGCAATTGAGCTGTTTCGCGAGCGCACGCGCCCGTACCACACCGCCGACGTCGGGCGATACCACGAGCAGGTTCTCGTAGTTCTGCTTGCGCAGATCGCCCAGCAGCACCGGCGTCGCATAGATGTTATCGACGGGAATGTCGAAGAAGCCTTGAATCTGGTCGGCGTGCAGATCCATCGTGATGATCCGCTCGACACCGGCGATTTCCAGCATGTTCGCCACGACCTTCGCCGAAATCGCCACGCGCGCCGAGCGCGGGCGGCGATCCTGGCGGGCATAGCCGAAGTAGGGGATGGCGGCGGTGATGCGACCGGCCGAGGCGCGCTTGAGCGCATCGACCATGATCATCAGCTCCATCAGATTGTCGTTCGCGGGCGCACAGGTGGACTGGAGCACGAAGACATCCTTGCCGCGCACGTTCTCCTGGATCTCGACCTGGATCTCGCCGTCCGAAAAACGGCTGACCATGGCTTTGCCGAGCGGTATGCCGAGAATTCTGACGACTTCTTGCGCAAGCGCCGGATTCGCGTTGCCAGTAAAAACCATTAGGCCGTCATGGCTGCTCATCATGCACCTGCTGCTGGAGGCGGGGACTGCGGGAATGTTTGGCAGGGGAGGAAGGACTCGAACCCTCGCATGCCGGAATCAAAATCCGGTGCCTTGACCAACTTGGCGACTCCCCTACACTGACTCTGAGCTTCGCCGGATTGCGATTGACCTCCGGCGAGGCGAAAACTCATGACGCGAAAGCGAGGAGTGGATGCGTATCCAGACTCCGTACCACGGCGCTCGTCCAACCTGCTGGCAGTTTGGCTTGTGCCGCTTCCGCTTCGGCGATGCTGGTGAAGGCGGCAAAAACGCTTGAACCCGATCCAGTCATCCGCGCGGGTGCGACGCGATCAAACCACTCCAGCACCTGCGCGACTTCCGCGTATTTTCCCACGACAACGGGCTGCATGTCATTCCGGCCGAAGCTGTCAGGCCATCTTGCATCGCAACTTTGCTGTGCGAGAAAGTCCGTAATTGTGACGGGTTCCGAATTGCGTGTCAACGACTTGTCGGAGAAAATCGCTGCGGTCGGCACATGGACTTTAGGCGTGACGACGAGGAAGTAGCGCGACGGCAGGGCGACGGGCCGCAGGGCCTCGCCGACGCCTTCGGCGAACGCGTTGCGGCCGAAGACGAAAAACGGAACGTCGGCGCCGAGCGTGAGCCCGAGCGAGCAGAGCGTTTCACGCGACAGGCGGAGCTTCCAGAGCCGATTCAGCGCGAGCAGCGTCGTTGCCGCATCGGAGCTGCCGCCGCCCAGGCCGGCACCCATCGGCAGCCGTTTCTCGATGTCGATATCGACCCCGAGGCGGGTCCCCGTTTGCGCTTTGAGCAGCTTCGCCGCGCGGACGACGAGATCGCTTTCCTCAGGCACTCCGGCAATGGCGTTCCGGCGGCGTATCTCGCCGTCAGCGCGCAGCGTGAAATGCAGCGTATCGCCCCAATCGAGCAGCTGAAACACCGATTGGAGCGCGTGATAGCCGTCCGGCCGACGGCCCGTGATATGCAAGAACAGATTGAGCTTGGCGGGGGCCGGACAGTCCCGCAGCGATTCGGTCGTTTCGATCATGCTTCGCGTTCAGGGTTCGCGCGGGGAGATGTCATCGGTCCAGGACCAGCTTGATGTCCAGCGGCGGCTCGCGGCGCGTCAGATCGACGCGTTTGACGCCGGTTTCCGGTGCATCGGCGTAGCTCACGTACTGGATGGTCCAACCGTCCTGGTCGATCTCCTTGAGGCGCGACTGGACCTGCGGATCGGGCACCGTCTTCGCGTGCGAAGTCGGCGCCGGCGACGGTTGCAACCAATAGCGCAGGCCTTCGACCGGCAGCGAAAAGCCGAGCGCGTTGCGCATCAGCGTCCCTACGTCGTCAGCCGTCATCGGTTGGCGATTCGGCAGCTCGAGCGTCGCGGCGGAGGGTGACGACGTCACGATCGCGAGCGTCTGGCCGAACGGGTTCAGCAGCTGCAGCGTGACCGTGTCGCCTTGCTCCTGCCAGTCGAAGTTGCCATACGCATTCCGGGGCCGGCCGTTGACATCGGTGTACCTGACCGAGAAGCGGCCCCGGTAGGCGCGGTTCGTCTGTGTGGAAAGCGATGTGGCCGCGTTCGACGTAGAGGGCCCGCGCGTCGGCGCGACCGAGCAACCGGAAATCGCCGCGACCGCAAATGCCGCCGCGACGAACGAACGAAGGGAAGAACGAAGGGGGAAACAAAAAGCCATCAGAGATCGTTGGTGTTGACCTGGAAGCGTTTGAGCGTCTTCACGAGCGTATCGTTATCGGGCTCGAGCTTGCGGGCGTCGCGCCAGGCGGCCTTCGCTTTGGCCTGATCTCCGCTCTTCCAGAGCACCTCGCCGAGGTGCGCGCCGATTTCGGCGTTCGGCTGCAGATCGTATGCCTTGCGCAAAAGCCGCGCAGCGTCGTTCGTGTCGCCACGGCGGTACTTGACCCAACCCAGGCTGTCCATGATGAACGCATCGTTCGGCGCGAGCGAGGAAGCTTTCTCGATCAGCTTTTCGGCTTCGTCGAGATGTTGATTGCGGTCCGCAAGCGAATAACCGAGTGCGTTATAAGCTTGGGGATTGTCGGGCTGGTCCTTGATGAGCTGGCGCAGCTTCGACTCCATGAGGTCGAAATGCCCGGTTTTCTCCGCGGCCATGGCAAGGTCGTAGAGGATTTCGGGATCGTCGGGGAACGCGTCGTTAGCGGCCGTGAGGCGCGCTTCGGCCTCGCCGTAACGCTTCGCGTCGAACAGGATCGCGGCGTCGGTGCGCGCGATGAGCGCCTGCGCGCGAGGATCGGGGCTTTGCAGATCGGCGAGCATCTTGCGCGCATCGTCGGTCTTGCCTTGCTTGGCGAGCAACTGCGCGCGCGTGACACGGGCCGAAACATAGCGCGGGCTGTCCGGCGTGACCTTGTCGAGCCACTTGGCGGCTTGCGCCTCGTCTTTCTGCTCGATGGCCAACTGCGCGAGAAAGATGTAAGCCTGCCCGGCATCGGCACCCGGCGTCTTCTCCGTCAGGTCGGCGTACTGCTTCAGGTACTTCTGAGCCGCGTCATACTGCTTTTGCTGGATTTTGATGAGACCTAACGCCATTAGCGGTGTCGGGTCGTGCGGATCGAGGCTATGCATCGCTTCGAACTGCTTTTGGGCATCTTCGACGCGTTCGCTCGATAGATAGAGCTGCGCCAGCGCGAGCCGCGCATCGTGCGATTTCGGATTTTGCTTCACGACCGACTCGAACGAGGCGATCGCGTCGTTGCGCGCCTCCGGGCCCATTTGCGCGAGTGCGAGCGCCGCGGGCACGTAATCGGGCTTGAGCTTGAGCGCCTGCACCAACGAAGTCCGAGCGCCCGGCTGATCGTCGGCCAGCAGTTGCTGGCGGCCGATCGCCGTCAATGCCTCGGGCCGATCGAGGTCGTGCTTCAACAGATCCTGCAGCACATGCAATCCGCCCACGCGGTTGGGCCCGCGCGAAAGCAGGACCTGGAGCGCGAGGATCGAGCTGCCGCGCTCCGCGGCGGGGACCTTCGCCAACTCGGCCGCGAGCATCGGTTCGGCCTCGTCGGGCTTGCCCGACAGCACGAGCAGCGACGCGTCGAGCTGCGCGGCGCGTTCGGAGCTGGGCGCATATTGCCGCCACAGCTGCGCGGCGGCGAGCGCATCGGCCGGGCTTTGTGCCGCAATGGCGATTTCGGCGGCGCGCTGCGCCATGCGCGGATCGTGGGTGTCCCGAGCGAGCGCCAGATACGTCTGGTAAGCCGGCGCCGGTTCATTGCGCTGCAATGCGATTTCCGCCGCCAGTACCTGGAAAACGATCTGGCTCGTGAGCGGCACGTCCGGCAAACCTTTCGTTTCCTCGGGCAGCGAGGACGAGAAAAGATCGGTGCTCGAAGAGGCCGTGGCCGAATCGTCGGACGGCGCCGGATCTTGTGCGAACGCGGGATACGCGGCGAGCGCGAATGCGACAAGGCCCGCGGCGATCCGGCCGACGGGTGCGCCGCGTCGGGCTGAGCGCACGCTGTCCGGGCGCGTCGAAGGCAGCTTCAGGGACAAAATCATGGAGATCCGTTCGAGGGTTTCGGTCGATTGTAACGCGCTCGCTACAATACACGCAGATTCGACCGCGCAAGTAGCGCCCTATCTCCAGTGATTCACAGCCAATTGACATGCCAGAGCTGCCAGAAGTCGAAGTGACCCGCCGCGGTATCGAGCCTTACGTGCGCGGGCGCCGCGTCGAGCGCGTCGACGTGCGCACGCCGGCTTTGCGCTGGCCCATTCCGGCGCAACTGGCGGTCACGCTGGCCCGGCAGCAGATCAGGGCAGTGGGGCGGCGCGGCAAGTATCTGCTGTTCGAGATCGACGCCGGCTGGTTCATCGTCCATCTCGGCATGACGGGCACGCTGCGCGTTTTGCCGAACGCCGGCATCCCGGCGCCAGCCAGACATGACCATATCGACTGGGTCTTCGACGAATTCGTGCTGCGCTACCGCGATCCGCGCCGCTTCGGGGCCGTCCTTTGGCATCCGCGTACCGCGGGCAGCATCGATACTCATCCGCTGTTGGCTGGCCTCGGGGTCGAACCGTTCTCGCCCGAATTCACGGGCGCGCTGATTCACCAGCGCACGCGCGGGCGCAAGGTATCGATCAAGCAGGCGCTCCTGGCAGGGGACATCGTCGTCGGCGTCGGCAATATTTACGCTTCCGAGAGCCTGTTTCGAGCAGGCATCCGGCCGACGACCGCGGCCGGTCGCCTGTCGAGCGCGCGCTGCGAGCGGCTTGCCCAAGCGGTGTGCGCCACGCTTGCCGCGGCGATCGAGCGCGGCGGCAGCACGCTGCGCGATTTCGTCGGCAGCGACGGCGAAAGCGGCTACTTCCAGCTCGATTGCCATGTCTACGACCGGGCCGGCTTGCCGTGCCGCGTTTGCGGCACGCCTATCCGGCATCTCGTGCAGGGGCAGCGCTCGACCTATTTCTGTGCGCATTGCCAGCGCTGAACCCAACATTTTCTCTCATGTCCGACCCTGCTCTCATCGCGCCCGATTGCACGGCGCCTGCCCCAGTCGAGATGCATGCCGTCTTTGCCGAGCGCCTCATCGCCTGGCAGCGCCGGCACGGCCGTCACGACCTGCCGTGGCAAAACACGCGCGACCCTTATCGAATCTGGCTCTCCGAGATCATGTTGCAACAGACGCAAGTCGCAACGGTGATTCCCTACTACGCCAGGTTCCTCTCGCGCTTTCCCGATGTCGCCGCGCTGGCCGCGGCGAACGTCGACGACGTCATGGCGCTTTGGGCGGGCCTCGGCTACTACACTCGTGCACGCAATCTGCACCGCTGCGCCCAAGTCGTCGTCGCACAGCATGGCGGCGAATTTCCGGCGTCGCCGGACGCGCTCGCGACATTGCCCGGCATTGGCCGATCGACTGCGGCGGCGATCGCCTCGTTCGCATTCGGCGCGCGTGCGACGATCCTCGATGGCAACGTCAAGCGTGTGCTCGCCCGCATCTTCGGCATCGACGGATTTCCGGGCGACAAACGCGTGGAGACAGCCATGTGGGCGCTGGCCGAGACGCTGATGCCGGGCGCGGACGCCAGCAGCGCCCAAGTGAGTGCCTACACCCAAGGTCTGATGGATCTCGGCGCGACGCTGTGCGTACGCGGCAAACCCGATTGCGCGCACTGTCCGTTTGCCGCCGAATGCGTGGCCAACTTGGCGGGGCGGCAGCGCGAGCTGCCCGTCGCGCGCCCGAAAAAGACGATTCCGACTCGCCGCACCTGGATGTTGATATTGCGCGATGGGCCCGCCGTGCTGCTCGAACGGCGTCCGCCCACGGGCATCTGGGGCGGACTATGGAGCTTGCCCGAAGCGGCCGATGAAGCCGCGCTCGCCGTACGCGCGGGCGAGTTCGGCGCGGCGAACGGGCTGGCTCGCCTCGCGCCGCTCACGCATACGTTCACGCATTTCAAGCTCGATATCGAGCCGCGCCTGGCCGACTACGATATGCGCGCGCCGCAAGCTGCGCGCGAGCTGCGCGACGAAGAGAGCGCATGGGTGCCACTGGACGAACTCGACGCCTACGGCGTGCCGGCGCCGGTGCGCAAGCTGCTCGAGGGGCTCAAGGGCTCGTTGCTATGACGCAGGGGCGCCATAGCCAGCCATTCGATAACACACAGCGCGGTTCGAACATCCTCCGGCCGGCTAGAGCAGCTGATGCTGCTGCATATAGTGGTGGACGCAATCGATGCGCGCGTTGACGTCGACGAGCTCCATGAGTTTCTGGCGCGCCCGCAAGGGGATTTGCAACACTTCCGAGAGGCGATTCGAGACCCACGTGGGATCGTCGAAACGCAGCGGCTCGCCGAACGGCTGACACTCCGGGTCGCGCTCGCGAAGCGTTTCGATGATGCGTTCGAGCACCTCCGCGCAGGCACCGAACTTCGCCAGGGCGTCGGCGCCTTCGAGCGGAATGTCCTGGGCGAGCGGCTCGGCCATGCCGACGAGCAGACTGCTCGGTTCCACCCGGTGCGAGAGCAGCCGGAAGCGCTCGGTGCCGCGGGCGCGAACGTGCAGCATGCCGAACTCGTCGACATCGCAATGCTCGATGCGCGCGAGACAGCCGACCGCTTCGGGCACGGCGGGCTCGTCGCCGTGCGCCACTTCGCTTCCGCTTTTCAGCAGGCACACGCCGAAGGGGGCCTCCTCGCGCAAGCACGTTCGTGCCATGTCGAGATAGCGAGCCTCGAAAATCTTCAGCGGCAAAATCCCGTCCGGGAACAGTACCGTGTGCAGGGGAAAGAGCGGTAGATCGGCGTAGACGGCAGGATTGGAGGACATGGCGCAACGCTTCGAAAGAGCCGCTGCCTTGAGCGCGGCGGGTTAAGCCACTAGTCTCGACGATTCGCCGATTTGAACCGGCGCGTCCCGGTGCCGCACGATGACCGTCGCTTCGCGGGCAAGACGCGCGGCGAGCGTCTCTGCGATGAACACGGAGCGGTGCTGCCCGCCCGTGCATCCGATCGCGACGGTCAGGTAGCTGCGGTTGTCTTCGCGGAACCGCGGCAGCCACTTCATCACGAAGGTATGAATATCGTCGATCATCTCGTGGACGATCGGCAGTGCATCGAGGTAATCGATGACAGGCTTATCGCGTCCGGTGAGCGGACGCAGACGGTCATCGTAGTACGGGTTCGGCAAAGC
Organism: Trinickia sp.; assembly: GCF_057351765.1. NCBI lineage: Bacteria > Pseudomonadati > Pseudomonadota > Betaproteobacteria > Burkholderiales > Burkholderiaceae > Trinickia > Trinickia sp. The sequence continues at coordinate 70,213 of NZ_JBMRBK010000037.1, forward strand.
GCGCACATCGAATACGAAGTCGGCGTCGAGCGGCAAGCCGCGCTTGAACCCGAACGATTCGAACATCAGCATCAAGCCCTCGCGCTGGTCTTCGATGAAGCGGGTCACCCACGCCCTCAACACGTTCGCGCGCAAGCTGCTCGTATCGATCTGATGCCCGAACTCCGCGAGCGGCGCAACCAGGTGCCGCTCCCGCTCGATCGCTTCTTCGAGCGAGGCGAGCAATCCGACATCGGCATCGTGCGCCGGCGTGCCCGAAAGCGGATGACGGCGCCGCGTTTCGGAGAAGCGCTGGATGAGCGATTGGGTGCTCGCATTGAGGAACAGCACGCGCACATCGTGTTCGCTGGCCAGATCGCGGATGATGCCGGGCATCTCGTCGAGCGAGGCGCTCGAACGGGCATCGATGGCGACCGCGAGCCGCTCCTGCCCATCGTCCTCGGTCGCCAGGTATTGCACGAGCGACGGCAAAAAGCGCGGCGGCAGGTTGTCGACGCAGTAATACCCCGCGTCCGCGAGCGCGTTCAGTGCGACAGATTTGCCGGAGCCGGAAATGCCGGTGATCAGGACTATACGCATGGGAGAAGACTCGTTCATCTCATCATATCACCAGCATTGGGCCTCGTTCGAGCGGACAATGGGCCGGGCGCGGCATGCGCCGGTCCGGCCATCGATCACATGAGCTTGCCGGGCAACTGGCTGTCGGGATCCTGCATGGCGAGGCGTTGGCGGTCCATGAAATCGCGCAGCGTGTCGATACCGCGCAACTGCAGGATGGTATTGCGCACCGCGGCCTCGACGAGCACGGCGAGGTTGCGCCCGGCGGCCACCTGGATCGTGACTTTGCTGATCGGCAGGCCCAGCACGTCGACCGTCTGGCTTTCGAGCGGCAGCCGTTGGAACTCGCCGTCGGGGCGGCGTACGAGCTGGACGATCAGTTTCAGCTTCATCTTCCGGCGCACCGCCGTTTCGCCGAAGATCGTCTTGATGTCGAGCAAGCCGAGGCCGCGCACTTCGAGCAGGTTTTGCAACAGCGGCGGGCAACGGCCTTCGACGAAATCGGGGCCGAGTCGGACGAAATCGACCGCGTCATCGGCCACGAGTCCGTGGCCGCGGCTGATGAGTTCGAGACCGAGTTCGCTTTTGCCGAGACCGGAGTCGCCGGTCAGCAATACGCCCATGCCCAGGATGTCGAGAAATACGCCATGCAGTGTCGCGCGCGGAGCAAGAATGCGCGACATGTAAAGGCGCAGATTGTCGATGACGGCGGCGGCCGACA
>NZ_JBMRBK010000038.1:0-7692 GCF_057351765.1 Trinickia sp.
CACGTGCCGTTACCTTACGCGGTGACATTCGATGTGGCGGCCGACGTTAATCCGGACATCCGGGGACGTCCGTCTCCGATCGTTCTCAAGGTATTCCAGCTGAAATCAGCGTCCGCCTTCGAGAGCGCGGAGTTTTTCGCGCTCCAGGACAAGCCCGACAACGCGCTGGGCGCTCAATTGCTGAGCGTCGACAGGATGATCCTGCGGCCCGGCGAGGTTCGGACTGTCCGTTATACGGGCAATGCCGAAGCACGCGCCATTGGCATCGTCGCCGAATACCGATCGCTCGAAACGAATCGGTGGAGGCTCACTCTGGCCCTGCCGGAAGGCAAGCAGCCCAGTGCGTTGCGATTCTGGCAGGGGTCGCCGCGCGAGGCGAAATTCGCGATCGCGGTCAGAAATGGCGGCATCGATCGGAGTTCTGATGCCCGGGGGGCGCAATGAACGATGCGGTGATGTCGCCGATGTCCGTTGCGGGGCTGCGCGAGCGCGTGATCTGGTCCGAAGGCATGTTCTTGCGCCCTCAGCATTTTCAACAGCTCGAGCGTCATTTCGAACGCCTTGTGCAGACGCGCTGTTTGCCGCTGCAACGGCTCTTCTGGGGCTTTGACGAGCTGGAGATCGATCGCGAAGCACTCATGCTCGGCAAGGTACGCTTGCTCGCGGCTTCGGGCGTCATGCCGGACGGCACCCCGTTCGCTTTTTCGCAGCTGCACGATGGGCCGGAGCCGCTCGATATCGGTACGCACGTCAAGGACGAGCGAATCGTGCTGGCCTTGCCCTTATGGCGCGGGTCGGCGGAAGACGTCTCGTTCGGTGGCGATGCCTGTACGCTGGCCCGCTACCTCGTGGAGGAACGCGAGATCGCGGATGTCAATCCGATTGCGCTCGAGCCCGCGCTGTTGCAGATCGGCCGTTTGAATCTGCGCCTCGCCCTCGAGTCCGAATTGACCGGCGACTGGCAAGCGCTCGGCGTGATGCACATCGTCGAGCGCCGCGCGAACGGTCAATTGGCGATCGAAGCCGACTTCATACCGCCGCGGCTCGCCGTGCAGCGCGACCCGATACTGCGCACTTACCTGTGCGAGCTGCACGGCATGCTCGCGCAACGCGCAGAGGCGCTCGCGGAACGCTTGACGCAGCCGGGCAAGGGCGGCATCTCCGAGGTGGCGGATTTTCTTCTGCTGCAGCTCATCAACCGGTATCTCGGGCTCACGTGGCACGCGCAGCAGGATGTCGAGATTCACCCCGAAACGCTCTTTCGCGACTGGCTCAAGCTCGCTTGCGATTTGAGCACGTTCACGACCGCCAACCGCTTGCCGCAAGTCTTGCCGGCGTACGAGCACGGCGATCTGCGTGCGACGTTCGCCGCGCTGATGACGGAGCTGCGGCGTTCGCTCTCGACAGTGCTCGAGCAGAACGCCATCCGTATCGATCTGCGCGACGCGGGTGGCGGAGTGCGCGTGGCAACGGTGGCGGATCCGACGTTGCGCCGCGATGCGGGCTTCGTGCTGGCCGTTCGCAGCGACATGCCTTCGGACAGCCTGCGCTTGCGATTTCCGGCGCAAGCGAAGCTCGGCCCTGTCGAGCGCATCAGCGACCTCGTGCATCTTCAGTTGCCGGGCATCGGCGTGCGTCTGCTGCCCGTCGCGCCGCGACAGATTCCGTATCACGCGGATCACGCCTATTTCGAGCTGGAGAAGGGCAACGAGCTGTGGAAGCAATTTGACCGCTCGGGAGCGCTCGCTCTGCATCTCGCAGGAGAGTTTCCCGGGCTCTCGCTCGAGCTTTGGGCTATTCGGGGTTAGCAAGAGGCCTGCATCATGAACCTTTCGGTCGATTCTTTCGGGGCCGGGGCCGGCGGCTTCGTGCCGCCGAATCCCGGCGGCGCCCAGGCTGGCGGCGCCGCTGCGGCGGAATCCGCGGTAGCAGGGCAGTGCACGCCAACCGGCAGCAACCCGCTCGTTGCCGCGGCCAATCCGTTACTCAATCTGGTGCCGCAAATTCGCTCGACCGTGCATCATCCGAATCCGGCCTGGTTGCGCGAACATCTCGTCGTCGAAATCCGCGCGTTCGAATCGCGTGCGCAGCAAGCGGGCGTGCCGCCGGAAACGATCATGGCCGCGCGCTATTGTCTGTGCACCGCGCTCGACGAAGCGGCGGCGCTGACTCCATGGGGAAGCGGCGTTTGGTCCTCCCACAGTTTGCTCGTGTCGTTTCATAACGAGACCTGGGGTGGCGAAAAGTTCTTCGAGGTACTCGCGAGACTCTCGCAGCAGCCGGGGCAGCACATCGATCTGCTCGAACTGCTGCAGTTTTGCCTGGCGCTCGGCTTCGAGGGTCGATATCGCGTCGTCGATAACGGTCGCGCACAGCTCGATGCGTTGAGGCGTCAGTTGGCTCGGACGATCCGCACCGCGCGCGGCGACTACGACCCCAGTCTGTCGCCGCACTGGCGCGATGCGGTGGCGCGCGACGAAGCGCGCGGCTTCGCGGTACCGCTATGGGTGTGTGCGGTGCTCGCCGTGCTGCTTGCGCTCGGCCTGTTCGCCGGCTTGCGGTTTGCGCTGGCGATGCACGCGGATCGCCTTTTCACGGCCATCGACGAATTGCACCTGCCGCGGCTGCAGGCAAGCGCCGCGCCGCGACCCGTGGCGCCCGCACCGCCTCGGCTAGCGCACTTTCTGCAGCCGGAGATCGACGCCGGTCTCGTCTCCGTACGGGACGAGGCCGATCGCAGCGTCGTCGTGCTGCGCGGCGACGGGCTGTTCGCGTCGGGTTCGACCGCGGTCATCGATCGCTACCTCCCTGTCCTCATGCGCATCGCGGACGCACTGAACGGCACCGCGGGCAGCGTGACGGTGGCCGGCTATACCGACAACGTACCCGTGCACACGCTGCGTTTCGCGTCGAACTGGGACTTGTCTCAAGAGCGCGCGGAAGCGGTCAAGCGATTGCTCGCCACGCGCCTCGCCGATCGGGGCCGGCTGAGCGCACAGGGCCGAGGCGAGATGGATCCCGTCGCGCCGAACGATTCGGCATCGGGGCGCGCGCGCAACCGGCGCGTCGAAATTACGTTGATGCTGGCGCCGACGGCCGGCTCGGCACAACCGGCAGCGGGAACACCATGACGACAAGCCATTCGTTGCCGAGGGTCGGTCGCGTGCTGAACCGCCGCGAGACCTGGACGTTCGCGGGTGTGCTCGCACTCGCTGCCTTGATCTGGTTTGCTGGGCCGCTCGTCGCGTTCGACGGCCACCGTCCGCTCGAAACCGCGGCGGCCAGAATGCTTGCGATCGTCGTGTTGCTGGCGATATGGGGCGCCCGTGTGGCGTGGCGAAACTGGCACGCCGCTCGACTCAATGCCGAGTTGCTCGCGCAGTTGCGTAGCGACTCCGCTCGTGCGCAGCCCGCCGGCGAGCCTCCTCAGCCGGACCTCGACGAGTTGCGCACACGATTCGGCGAGGCCGTCGCGCTGTTGAAAAAAGTCCGCTTCGGCGTCGCGAATCGGCCGCGCCGCGGGCTTGCGCGCTGGGTCGAACGTTTCTCGCAGCAGTATCTGTATCAGTTGCCCTGGTATGTGTTCATCGGTGCACCGGGCTCGGGCAAGACAACGGCGCTCGTGAACTCGGGGCTCACGTTTCCGCTGGCGGAGCAGTTCGGTCGCGCGGCCATCCGTGGCGTAGGCGGTACGCGCCATTGCGATTGGTGGTTCACGAACGATGCGGTGTTGATCGATACCGCGGGGCGCTACACGACGCACGAAAGCAACCGTGCGCTCGATGAAGGCGAGTGGAAGGGCTTCGTCGAACTGCTGAAGAAGTACCGCACGCGCCAGCCGCTGAACGGCGCGATGCTGACGATCAGCGTGGCCGATCTGGTGAGTGCGTCCGAGAACGAGCGGACTCAGCACGCCATGGTATTGCGCAAGCGGCTTCAGGAGCTGCGAGCGCAGTTGGGAATCCAGTTTCCCGTCTACCTGATCGTGACCAAGGCGGACCTGCTCGCCGGTTTTACCGAGTACTTCAGCGCGTTCGGGCGCGCGGAGCGTGAGCAGGTATGGGGTTTTACCTTCACGCTGCGCGAGCAGGCGGCCGCCGATTTCCAGCTGCGCGCGGCATTCGACCGCGAATTCGATCTGCTTCATCGAAGGCTCAACGATGCGCTGCCGGAATTGCTCGCGGAGCAGCTCGACGCGCGTCAGCGCGAGCTGACGTATCTGCTCCCTCAGCAATTCGCGAATCTGCGAGACATGCTCGGGCAGTTCGTCGCGGAGGTATTTTCCGCATCGAAATTCGAACCGATGCCGATGTTGCGCGGCATCTATTTGACGAGCGGCACGCAGGAGGGCACGGCGTTCGACCGCGTGATGGGAGGCATCAAGCGCTTCTTGAAGATCGAGGGCACGCCGCCCATGGCGCAGCCCGCGCTCGGCGGCCGCAGCTTCTTCCTCAAGACGCTGTTGCAAGAGCATATCTTCAACGAGGCGTCGCTCGCGGGCAGCGATCTCTCCTGGCATCGACGGCGAAAAGTTCGCGCGACCGCGGCCTACGTCGCGCTCGCGATCGTCTTCTGCATAGTCGGTATCGGCTGGACGCGCAGTTATCTGCACAACAGTGCGTATCTGGACGCACTCGCGGCGCGCGTGCCGGCCGTAAACGATCAGATGCGTCGCGCGAAGATCGGCGATGGCAGCGATATCGCGCAGCTGCTGCCCGTGTTGGACGCACTGCGCGAATGGCCGGCGGCCGGCGGCATCGAGCCCGGACATCCGCCGCTGTCGTATCGATGGGGCCTCTTCCAGGGCGACCGGATGATGGCGGCAGCGGATGCCGCCTATCGTCGCGAGCTCGAGGCAGCGCTGCTCCCGCTCGCTGCCCGGCGATTGGAAACGGCCCTGAGAGACGCGCGTGCCGATGACGGTGCGTATGCGTATGCCGTGTTGAAGGCGTATCTGATGCTGTACGACAGCGGGCACTACGACCCGGTGTTCGTTCAGGCGGTGCTGGATCTCGTGATCGAGAGGTCGCTGCCTGCGGATGTGCCGTCGTCGGAACGCCGCGCCCTGCGTGCCCATCTCGCGTCGCTGTTCGACGATCGCGTGGTCACGTCGCCGATACCGATGGATGAACGCCTCGTTGCCGACAAGCGCGATCAGTTGCGGCGCGTGCCATTCGCACAGCGGCTCTATGGGCAACTTATCCATACGCTGCGCGCGAGTACGGCGCCGTACGACTTCAACTTCTCGGACGCGGCGGGGCCCGATGCCTCGCTCGTGTTCGAGCGGCGAAGCGGCAAGGGACTCGGCGAAAGCCTGCCGGGTCTCTACACGCCACGCGGTTACTGGAATGTGTTCGATAAGCGCGTCGACGACGCGGTGAGCGCGTTCGGACGCGAGGAAGTCTGGGTGCTGAACCTCGACCGCATGGAGGTGGCGTCGGCGGATGAAGCGGCGGCGCGCTCGCGCGGTGTCCGGCAGCTCTACCTGAACGACTACATCAAGACGTGGGACGATTATCTGGCCGACCTACGTCTGCGCGGCGGTGCATCGCTCGCGCAAAGCATTCAGGAGGCGCGAATATTGTCGTCGCCGGATTCTCCGTTGACGCGGCTCTTCGCCGCCGTGGCACGCGAAACCACGCTTGGGAAGGAGGCGGCAGAAGGCCCGCTCGCCGCGGGTGCGAAGACGCGGGACAAGGTGGACGAAGCGCGCAGTTCGCTCGCGCAGATGTTCGAGAGCGGCTCGAGCGGGAATACGGGAACGGGCGCGGCGGCAAGGCCCGAATTCATCGTCGACAGTCACTTCGCGGGCTTCCGTGCGTTCGGTCCGAACGGCCAGGGGGCATCGTCGACCGAGCCGCTCGATGGGGTTCGCAAGACGATCGACGAGCTTTATAGCTACCTCACGGCGACCGACCACGCGCTGCGCAGCGGCGGCATGCCGCCGCCCTCCGACGTCCCCGACAGAATACGCGCCCAGGCGGGCCGGCTGCCCACGCCATTTCGCGAAATGCTCGACCAACTGTCCAATGCCGCGAACGGTAGCGTGGCGAGTGCACAGGAACGCAACGTCACGCACGATGCGGCCGTCAATGTCGGCGAGTTTTGCAGGCAGGCGATCGGCGGACGCTATCCGTTTGCGCGCGGATCGTCGCGCGACGTGACGCCTGCGGATTTCGCGCAGCTTTTCGCACCGGGCGGTTTGATGGACAGCTTCTTCCAGAAGAATCTTCAGCCGCTCGTCGATACAGCGGCACGGCCCTGGCGCTTCAACAATGCCGGACAAGGCGCACAGCCGCTGGCCGCGCCGGTTCTCTCTTCGTTCGAGAAGGCGGCCGTCATCCGGGATGCGTACTTCCCGGGAGGCTCGCATGTGCCAGAGACGACGGTCGAGATCAAGCCGCTCGACATGGATGCGTCGATCTCGGAGATGGTGCTCGACGTCGATGGCCAGATCGTGCGGTATGCGCACGGTCCGCAAGTGCCGGCGACCGTTCGCTGGCCCGGCACGCGCGGCAGCGCTCAGGTGCGCTTGCAGATCGTCGAGAGCTCCGGTGCGACGGGCGGGATCGTCACCGAAGGCTCGTGGGCGCTGCATCGGTTGTTCGACCGCGCAGCCGTGTCGGCGGGGCGAGCGCCGGAGCAGATGGTTGCGCGGTTCACGATCGATGGGAAGCCGCTCACGCTGCAGGTCACGGCAAGCAGCGTTCGCAATCCGTTCCGGCTGCCGCAGCTCGAATCGTTTTCCTGTCCGGCCTCCACATCATGATCGCTGTGCCGATTCCACGTGGCTTCGATATGCCGCCTGCCTGGTACGGAAAGCTCCCTGGCGCGGGCGACTTCGTCAGCCGGCATCTGCCGCACGCACTGGCCGGGTGGTGGGAGCGCTGGCTCCAGCACGGCATGGCGGCGATGCGGCAGCGCGGGCCTGGAGCGCTCGAGCGGCACTACGCCGTCGCGCCGCTTTGGAACTTCGCCATGCCGGCAGGCGCCGGTGCGCGATACGTGCAGCTCGGCTGCATTGCGCCGAGCTGCGACCGGGTAGGGCGCTACTACCCCATCGTGGCGATGCTCGCGATCGAGGCGGGCGACTACTCGAGCGCACTGACCGCGCGAGCCGGAGGCTTTTATCGGCAGCTTGGCACCGTGCTGCTCGACGCGGTCCGTCATGGCCGGGCGCCCGAGCAATTCGAGTCGGCGCTGTCGGCGGTTCGCCTGACGTATGTCGACGTGCCGGATACGGCGTCGCCAGCCGACGCGCCCGCCGGCTGGCCCGGACTTGCGCATTACTTCGACCCACACGGCGCGACGAGCTTTTGGTGGACACACGCGCTGAACGGCGCGCCGCTTTCGACGTGTTCGCACACGGGCACGCCCGATGACGAACTGTTCATCAGGCTTTTCGGCGCGCAGCAAAACCGCGAGCCGTGACGCGATCAATGAGGGCGAACCCGGGGCCGCGCAGAATCCGGCGCGGCCCGCATCGGAGAGGTTGCAGATGATGGATCAGCTATCCCGAGACACCATGGACCGTCCACGCGGTATCGATATCGCCTCTCGCACGGGCGAAGACGACGCACGGGTCAGGCCGCTTCCCGTCGGGCATCGTTTCGGCGAGCTTCAACTGGATGCCGTGCTGGGCGTAGGCGGCTTCGGCATCGTATATCGTGCGTTCGATCGTGCTCTGCAGCG
>NZ_JBMRBK010000039.1:0-12040 GCF_057351765.1 Trinickia sp.
CCGGCCAACGGCGATCCGTCGATCGTGCCGTCGCAGGATATCGTGCTCGGCCTTTACTACGCGACGCGCGAAGCGGTCAACGGCAAGGGCGAAGGCATGTCGTTCACGGGCGTGTCCGAAGTGCTGCGCGCCTATGAAAACAAGGAAGTCGAGCTGGCTTCGCGCGTGAACGTGCGGATCACCGAAATGGTGGTGAACGAAGACACGTCGGAAGGTGCGCCGCAGTTCGTGCCGAAGATCTCGCTTTATGCGACGACGGTCGGCCGCTCGATCCTGTCGGAAATTCTGCCGCCGGGGCTGCCGTTCTCGGTGCTGAACAAGCCGCTCAAGAAGAAGGAAATCTCGCGCCTGATCAACACTGCGTTCCGCAAGTGCGGTCTGCGCGCGACGGTGGTTTTCGCGGACCAGCTGATGCAGTCGGGCTTCCGTCTGGCTACGCGCGCGGGCATTTCGATCTGCGTCGACGACATGCTCGTGCCGCCGCAAAAGGAAGTGATCGTCGGCGACGCCGCGAAGAAGGTGAAGGAGTACGACCGCCAGTACATGTCGGGTCTCGTCACCGCGCAAGAGCGCTACAACAACGTGGTCGACATCTGGTCGGCAACGTCGGAAGCGGTCGGCAAGGCGATGATGGAACAGCTCTCGACGGAGCCGGTCACCGATCGCGACGGCAATGAAGTCCGCCAGGAGTCGTTCAACTCGATCTACATGATGGCCGACTCGGGTGCGCGCGGCTCCGCGGTGCAGATCCGTCAGCTCGCCGGGATGCGCGGCCTGATGGCGAAGCCGGACGGCTCGATCATCGAGACGCCGATTACGGCGAACTTCCGTGAAGGCCTGAACGTGCTGCAGTACTTCATCTCGACGCACGGCGCACGTAAAGGTCTGGCCGATACGGCACTGAAGACGGCGAACTCGGGCTACCTGACGCGCCGTCTCGTCGACGTGACGCAAGATCTGGTCGTGACGGAAGAAGATTGCGGCACGAGCAACGGCGTGGCGATGAAGGCGCTCGTGGAAGGCGGTGAAGTCGTCGAAGCGCTGCGCGACCGGATTCTCGGCCGCGTCGCGACCGCCGACGTCGTCAACCCCGAGACGCAGGAAACGCTGTACGAGACCGGCACGCTGCTCGATGAAGTGGCGGTCGAGGAAATCGAGCGTCTCGGCATCGACGAAGTGCGGGTGCGCACGCCGCTCACCTGCGAGACGCGCTATGGTCTGTGCGCAGCATGCTATGGCCGCGATTTGGGCCGTGGCTCGCTCGTGAACGTCGGCGAAGCGGTCGGCGTGATCGCGGCGCAGTCGATCGGCGAGCCGGGTACGCAGCTGACGATGCGGACGTTCCACATCGGCGGTGCGGCATCGCGTGCGGCGGTGGCTTCGTCGGTCGAAGCGAAGAGCAACGGTACGGTGCGCTTCACGTCGACGATGCGCTACGTGACCAACGCGAAGGGCGAGCAGATCGTCATTTCGCGTTCGGGCGAGGCGATGATCACGGACGATCATGGCCGCGAGCGCGAGCGTCACAAGGTGCCGTACGGCGCGACGCTGTTGCAGCTCGACGGCGCGCAGATCAAGGCGGGTACGCAGCTCGCAACGTGGGATCCGCTCACGCGTCCGATCATCACCGAGTACGGTGGTACGGTGAAGTTCGAGAACGTCGAGGAAGGCGTGACGGTCGCGAAGCAGATCGACGATGTGACGGGCCTGTCGACGCTCGTCGTGATCGACGTGAAGCGCCGCGGCTCGCAAGCCTCGAAGACGGTCCGTCCGCAGGTGAAGCTGCTCGATGCGAGCGGCGACGAAGTGAAGATCCCCGGCACGGAGCATGCGGTGCAGATCGGCTTCCAGGTCGGCGCGCTGATCACGGTGAAGGACGGACAGCAAGTGCAGGTCGGTGAAGTGCTTGCGCGTATTCCGACCGAATCGCAGAAGACGCGTGACATTACCGGTGGTCTGCCGCGTGTGGCCGAGCTTTTCGAAGCGCGTTCGCCGAAGGACGCCGGCATTCTCGCGGAAGTCACCGGTACGGTCTCGTTCGGTAAGGATACGAAGGGCAAGCAGCGTCTCGTCATCACGGACCTCGAAGGCGAGCAGCACGAGTTCCTGATCGCGAAGGAAAAGCAGGTGCTCGTCCATGATGGTCAGGTCGTCAACAAGGGCGAAATGATCGTGGACGGTCCGGCCGATCCGCACGACATCTTGCGTTTGCAGGGTGTCGAGGCGCTGTCGCGCTACATCGTCGATGAAGTGCAGGACGTGTACCGTTTGCAGGGCGTGAAGATCAACGACAAGCACATCGAAGTGATCGTGCGTCAGATGCTGCGCCGTGTGCAGATCGTCGATAACGGCGATACGCGCTTCATTCCGGGCGAACAAGTCGAGCGGTCGGACATGCTCGACGAGAACGACCGGATGACGGCGGAAGACAAGCGCCCGGCGACGTACGAGAACGTGCTGCTCGGTATCACGAAGGCATCGCTGTCGACCGATTCGTTCATCTCGGCCGCATCGTTCCAGGAAACGACGCGCGTGCTGACCGAAGCGGCGATCATGGGCAAGCGCGACGATCTGCGCGGGCTGAAGGAAAACGTGATCGTCGGCCGCTTGATTCCGGCCGGTACCGGTCTTGCGTTCCACAAGGCGCGCAAGAACAAGGAGGCTTCGGACCGCGAGCGTTTCGATCAGATCGCCGCGGAAGAAGCGTTCGACTTCGGTCCGCCCGAGACGCCCGCGGACGAGCAGCAGCAACAGCATCCGGCGGAGTGATGCATGGGCGGCGCGATGCGCCGCCTCTTCCGTAGCGTTGCGCAGGTGCCTTTCGGGGCCGGTGCGCGACGCTGCTGGATCGAAACCCACGGCACCACGTGCTGTGGTTTTTTTTTGACGCGACGGTTGCGGTGCTCTTGGTGCGGCTCTCTTAACTGTCAAGTGCCCGCTAAGCGTTGCGCCCGGCGCTATGCCGGCAGCAGCGATTCGACCTCGTCGCGATTGACGAGAACGAGCGGTACGTCCCCGGGTTTGGCAGCCGAGCCATTGCGCAGACCCAGCTGCCTGAGGGTATGGAAAAGCAATGCCTGCCTGCACGACAGATGGAGCTCGCCGTCGACCATGCCGTAATCGAGTTCGACGACGCGAGCGCGGTACTGTTCAAGTTCGGGGTTGGGTGCCAGCACGAGTGTCACGACGGTCTGCCACTCGGCGTCGTCCGCCCCGCCCAAACCTGCCGGCTCTTCGCCTTCCACCTTCAACATGCGGGTGATCGCGAAATCGCGAAAGCGGCGCTCGAGATGGCAGAACGCGCGCACATGCCACCGCAGGCCGTCGAACGTCAGTGCATGCGGCGTCATCGCCCGGCTCTGCGGATCGGAAAAGGCCGTCGACTGGTAGCGCAGGCGCAAGCCCGTTCGGTTCCGCATGGCGCGCAGCAACGCAGTCAGCACCTCGACGTCGAGCGTTTGAGCAGGCATCGGCGCGATTCCGACCGGCGGCCACCAGCCCACGAACGTGGCGTCTCGGGGCAGCACACCCGTCGCGGCCGCCAGAAGTTCATTGAGATAGCGGGATGGGTGGCTGACCGGAAAGACGGGAGAGAAGGCGGACGTGGCGACATAGACCCGCAAGCTGCGGTCGTACTCCATGTTCCCCGGACGCGCATCCTGATACCGAGCGATATCGAGCGATGCCTGCGGCACCGAGATACCGAAGAAGTCCGTCAGATCGCTACGGTTGAGCCTGCCGTCCCACTGCAGTCGAAAGTCGATGAACTCGAGTCTTCTGTCCTGCCCCCATCGCGAGCCGGTTTTGGGCTCCCCCGTGACGGCCGCGGGGATCGGATTGCTGCTGTTGTTCATAGGCCCGTCAAATGCCGGCTTTCGGCGCCGTGAGGATCAGGCGCAGGCCCAGTGCAGCGATTGCGCCGGCCGCGATCCGATCGATCCACTTCTTGGCGCGCAGGTACATTTCGCGCGGGCCGCGGCTCGAAAAGCCGAGCGCAACGACTGTATACCAGCCGCATTCGACAGCAAACACGAGCGGCGGCAGCACGAAGTAGCACCACACCGGCGGATGTTGCGGCAGCAGCGCGGCAAAAATACTGCCATACCAGATCGCCGTTTTCGGATTGCTCAATTGCGTGGTGAGACCCATCCAGAAAGAACGGCGCGGGTTGCCCGATTTCGCTCCGAGCGTATTGTCCATTGCGAACGGCTGCTTCGCGCCACGCCAGATTTTCGAGGCGACGAAAATCAAATACGCGCCGCCTGCGACCTTGAGTCCGATGTATAGCCATTCAACGGCCTGCAGCAGCGTGTAGAGGCCGGCCAGCGCAATGCTGCCAAAAAAGATGCCGCCGACGCCCATGCCAAATGCCGTGGCGAGTCCATCGCCGCGCGACAGACCGATTGCATTGCGGGCGACGATGACGAAGCTCGGCCCCGGGATCATTGCGCCAAGGAACAGCGCGACGAGGATTGCAAGAACGGCGGTTGATGCGGTCATCGGGACCTCCTTCAAAAAGGAATGCAGCAGGCAAAGCGAGATCATTGTATATGCGCGTGCACGAGCGGCGGGATTCGCCCACGCTCCGTCAGGCCGCCAGTACCAAGCTGCGCGCGCCATGCGTCTGCTTGTAGCCCACGAGTTGAGACGGGTCGTCTATTTTCCCGAGGCCGATCCGAATGGTGTCTTCGATGATTCGCTTCGAAAGACGGGGTCCGGCATTCATGGCCTGCCAGACGTCGAGCACGGCGCGAGCGCGAAAATACTCATCGGAGTTGGCATCGAGGAACGGGCTTAGATTGCCGAACGCGCTGAGGAACCCTGGAGGCTCGGCACCATAGACGGCCCGCCAAATGCGGTTGTCCTCCGGACGCAGGTTTTCGGCCATCAGCTGCATATCTGCGTCGACGAGCGGCCGGTGTGCAACCAACTGCATCTGGCCTTTTACGACGTTGGTCGGCAGCACGAGCATTTCGTCGACGATGTATTTGCGCACGAGACGACCGACCCGCGTGGCCCGCGGGTCTTCGGCCCCTTCGCTGCTGTCCGACTGATCGCCGCCCAACAGCGTGCGCAGTTTGTGCATCAAAAATATTTCGTGATCTTTGCCTATGCGCGCCGAGTTGAAGCGGATATTTCCCACCTTGCCCTCGAGGGCCAGCGCAATGCTCGCACCGGCGAGTGCCGGAAGCGTAACGGGAGCGAACAGCGCGTCGAGCGCGAGATCGGTTGCGCGCCGTACCCGGCTGGTGGTCGCCCATTGCGAGACAAGCTCGGCGGCATCGAGGGAGGCGAGCGGGTTCGGGCCGCGCGCGACGAAAATCGGGTCAATTGCAAGATCGCGGCCCGTGCGAAACGTGGCACGGTTGGACGCTCGCGCGCGCTCCACGTTTGCAAGCTCATCAAGCGGCCCATTCGTGGACGGGAGCTTCGGCTCGATATCGCTTGCGCCCTCGTTCGGATAGGAACGATCGTCGTTAGGCTCAGGTTCGTCTGCGGATCCGCGGCGGCTCGGGGGCGAAACGGGCATCGTCGAATGATGAGCGCGTCATCAGTGATTAGACGATGTTCGAGCTTAGGTGAGCTTTCGCGCGCTGGTCGCATCGCTGCCGACGCCGCGGCATGCGAGGCGAACTTGCCTATCCGATCGGCCAACACTGCAATCCCCCGAGTGCCGAGCGGTTCCTCATTGGTAGAATTCGGGGACCTCAGCCCCTCCTTGTTTGCTCCCTTCGTTCATGTCCCGTGCGCTAGAAATCCTCAATGAAGTATTCGGTTACCCCGCCTTTCGAGGACAACAGCACGATATCGTCGAGCATGTCGCGGCAGCCGGCGACTGCCTCGTTCTGATGCCGACGGGTGGCGGCAAGTCGCTTTGCTACCAGATCCCCGCGCTCGTGCGCTCGGAGGCTGGGCTCGGCGCCGGCATCGTCGTATCGCCGTTGATCGCGTTGATGCAGGATCAGGTCGCAGCGCTGAGGGAAGTCGGTGTGCGTGCCGCATTTCTGAATTCCACGCTTTCGGGTGCCGAGGCTGCGGCGACCGAACGCGCACTGCGCGAAGGCGACATCGATCTCCTTTATGTCGCCCCGGAGCGGTTGATGACGCCCCGGTTTCTCGATCTGCTCGAGCGCGCTCGCATCGGCCTTTTCGCGATCGACGAAGCGCACTGCGTGTCGCAATGGGGGCACGATTTCCGGCCGGAGTACATCCAGCTGTCGGTCCTCCACGAGCGGTTTCCGCGCGTGCCGCGAATCGCGCTGACGGCGACGGCCGATGCGATCACGCGCGACGAGATCGTTCAACGGCTCGCGCTCGATGAGGCACGGATTTTCGTGTCGAGCTTCGATCGGCCGAACATCCGCTACCGGATCGTCGAAAAGGACAATGCGCGGGCGCAGCTCATCGATTTCATTCGCGCCGAGCATATGAATGCCGACGGCACGAGCGATGCGGGCGTCATCTATTGCCTTTCGCGCCGGAAGGTCGAGGAGACGGCCGAGTGGCTCAAGGCGCAAGGCGTGCGGGCTCTGCCGTATCACGCCGGCATGGAATTCGAAATGCGTCAGCGCCATCAGGAGATGTTCCAGCGCGAAGAGGGCATCGTCATGTGCGCAACGATCGCTTTCGGCATGGGTATCGACAAACCGGATGTACGCTTCGTCGCGCATCTGGATTTGCCGAAAAGCGTCGAAGGCTACTATCAGGAGACGGGGCGGGCCGGGCGCGACGGTCTGCCTGCGAATGCGTGGATGGCGTACGGGCTGGGCGATGTGGTGCAGCAGCGCAAAATGATCGACGAGTCCGATGCGGACGATGCGCACAAGCGCGTACAGACCGGCAAGCTCGACGCGCTACTCGGTTTATGCGAAGCGGCGACTTGCCGGCGTGTGCGCTTGCTAGCTTATTTCGGCGAGGCGAGCGAGCCGTGCGGCAATTGCGATACGTGCCTGGAGCCACCTGCGTCGTGGGACGCGACGCGTGAGGCGCAAATGGCGCTCTCCTGTGTATTCCGGGCCCGGCGCGCGAGCGGATTCAACTTTGGCGCGGGTCATCTGATCGATATCTTGCGTGGCAATCGCACTGAAAAGATATTGCAGCGCGGGCACGAGGGGCTCAGTACTTTCGGCATTGGCGCGGCACTTTCCGAGGCCGAATGGCGAGCGGTGTTTCGTCAGTTGGTGGCGTTCGGCTACCTCGCGGTCGATCACGACGGCTTTGGGGCCCTGGTTTTGACGGATGCGAGCAAGCCGGTGCTCAAGGGGGAGACGACGGTGACGCTGCGGCGCTACGTCAAGCCGGTTCGCACGCGTCAGACGGCGGGACGCTCGGCACAGCGGGTTGATCCGGCCGCCGGTCTGGGGCCGCGCGAGCGCGCGCGCTGGGACAGGTTGCGTGCCTGGCGTACCGATACGGCCAAGCGCGATGGGGTGCCGGCTTACGTCATTTTTCACGATGCCACGCTGGCCGAGATCGCGCGAGCGGCGCCCGATTCGATCGACGACCTGCGGCATATTCCGGGGATCGGGGCGCGGAAGCTGGAGCGGTTTGGCGATGAATTGCTCGAGGTTGCGGGGGCGGATTGAACTTGGAGCTGTCACCGCTCGCCGGACGATTCGTCAGCGGTGATGGCACCTAGGCGATTCCCCAGCCTCGTTCGCGCCAATCTCCGCAAACTATTGACTCACTTGACCTTTTCGCAATATCATGCCGGGTTCCTGTCCGTGGAATGCGCGGCCGCTATCGGTCGTCGGTTCTCAGGCGGGATGTATCAGGCGTATCGCTGTCCGCTTTGCCCGGCCGGCGGTGCGTCGCTTTTTTCAATTTCGGGAATACACAATGCCAACCATCAATCAACTGGTTCGCAAAGGCCGCACGTCGGAAACGACGAAGAGCAAGAGCCCGGCCTTGCAGGACTGCCCCCAGCGTCGCGGTGTGTGCACACGCGTGTACACCACGACGCCTAAAAAGCCTAACTCGGCGCTCCGTAAGGTCGCCAAGGTTCGTCTGACGAACGGCTTCGAAGTCATTTCGTATATCGGCGGTGAAGGCCACAACCTGCAGGAACACTCGGTTGTGCTGATCCGCGGCGGTCGCGTGAAGGACTTGCCGGGTGTGCGCTATCACATGGTTCGCGGCTCGCTCGATACGCAAGGCGTCAAGGACCGTAAGCAGGCTCGCTCGAAGTACGGTGCGAAGCGCGCGAAGGCCGGCAAGTAACCGGTTTTCGGATTCAACAAGGGCGGTGGTGCCGAAACTGTCGGTGCTGTCGAGTAAGTGGTCACCCGGCCAAGCTGGTTAGTCGAAGGATGGATCGGGTTTGTTGGTGACCGCGGAGCGTCAGTAAAAGCAGCGCTCCAACTGAAAAGTAAAGGAAAGAAACATGCCGCGTCGTCGCGAAGTCCCCAAGCGGGAAGTGTTGCCGGATCCGAAGTTCGGTAACGTTGATGTTGCAAAGTTCATGAACGTCCTGATGCTCTCGGGCAAGAAGTCGGTTGCCGAGCGCATCGTTTATGGCGCTTTCGAACAAATCCAGACCAAGGGTGGCAAGGACCCGCTGGAAGTGTTCACGGTTGCGCTCAACAACGTGAAGCCGGTGGTCGAAGTGAAGAGCCGCCGCGTTGGTGGGGCCAACTATCAGGTTCCGGTCGAAGTGCGTCCGTCGCGTCGTATGGCATTGGCGATGCGTTGGTTGCGTGAGGCCGCGAAAAAGCGCAGCGAGAAGTCGATGGCATTGCGCCTCGCCGGTGAACTGAGTGAAGCTGCGGAAGGCCGTGGCGGCGCAATGAAGAAGCGCGACGAAGTGCACCGGATGGCCGAGGCCAACAAGGCGTTCTCGCATTTCCGTTTCTAAGCCGCTCATCGCTGGCTCAATCGGAAAAAATTCCGGGCGGGTGCGCTTTTTAGCGCCTCGCCCGTTTGTGTTAGGGCGCAACGCCTTTCATCAGATGCGTTGTGCGATCCAATAGAGGATAAAAGTGGCTCGCAAGACTCCTATCGAGCGCTACCGCAACATCGGTATTAGCGCTCACATCGACGCCGGCAAAACGACGACGACCGAGCGCATTCTGTTTTACACCGGCGTGAACCACAAGATCGGCGAGGTTCACGACGGCGCTGCAACCATGGACTGGATGGAGCAGGAGCAAGAGCGCGGCATCACTATTACGTCGGCCGCGACGACTGCCTTCTGGAAGGGCATGGGCGGCAACTATCCGGAACACCGCATCAACATCATCGACACCCCGGGTCACGTCGACTTCACGATTGAAGTGGAGCGTTCGATGCGCGTGCTCGATGGCGCCTGCATGGTGTATTGCGCCGTGGGTGGCGTGCAGCCGCAATCGGAAACGGTGTGGCGTCAGGCGAACAAGTACAAGGTGCCGCGCCTCGCGTTCGTGAACAAGATGGACCGCACCGGCGCGAACTTCTTCAAGGTCTACGACCAGTTGAAGACGCGCCTGAAGGCGAATCCGGTGCCCGTCGTCGTGCCGATCGGCTCGGAAGAGAACTTCAAGGGTGTCGTCGACCTCCTGAAGATGAAGGCCATCATTTGGGACGAAGCGTCGCAAGGTACGAAGTTCGACTACGTGGACGTTCCCGCTGAACTCGTCGACACCTGCAACGAGTGGCGCGAGAAGATGATCGAGTCGGCTGCCGAAGCCAACGAAGAGCTGATGGAGAAGTATCTCGGCGGCGAAGAGCTGACGGAAGCGGAAATCGTCAAGGCGCTGCGCGACCGCACGATCGCCTGCGAAATCCAGCCGATGCTCTGCGGCACCGCGTTCAAGAACAAGGGCGTGCAGCGCATGCTCGACGCCGTGATCGATTTTCTGCCGTCGCCGGTCGATATTCCGCCGGTCAAGGGCGAACTCGAAAGCGGCGAATCGGCCGAGCGCAGGGCCGCGGACGACGAGAAGTTCTCGGCGCTCGCATTCAAGATCATGACCGACCCGTTCGTCGGCCAGTTGATCTTCTTCCGCGTCTACTCGGGTGTCGTGAACTCGGGCGATACGGTGCTGAATTCGACGAAGGACAAGAAGGAGCGTCTGGGCCGGATTCTGCAGATGCACGCGAATCAGCGCGAAGAAATCAAGGAAGTGCGCGCGGGCGACATCGCCGCGGCCGTCGGCTTGAGGGAAGCGACGACGGGCGACACGCTGTGCGATCCGCAGCACCCGATCGTGCTCGAACGCATGATCTTCCCGGAGCCGGTGATCTCGCAGGCCGTCGAGCCGAAGACGAAGGCCGACCAGGAAAAGATGGGCCTGGCGCTGAACCGTCTGGCGCAAGAAGATCCGTCGTTCCGCGTGCAAACGGACGAAGAGTCGGGCCAGACGATTATTTCGGGCATGGGCGAGCTGCACCTCGAAATTCTCGTCGACCGGATGAAGCGCGAATTCAACGTGGAAGCGACCGTCGGCAAGCCGCAAGTGGCGTATCGCGAAACGATCCGCGCGACGGCGGCCGATGTCGAAGGCAAGTTCGTCAAGCAGTCGGGCGGTCGCGGCCAGTACGGTCACGCGGTCATCACGCTCGAGCCGAACGAGCAGGGCAAGGGCTATGAATTCCTCGACGAGATCAAGGGCGGTGTCATTCCTCGCGAATACATTCCCGCGGTCGACAAGGGTATTCAGGAAACGCTCAAGAGCGGTGTGCTCGCGGGCTTCCCGGTCGTCGACGTCAAGGTGCATCTGACGTTCGGTTCGTACCACGATGTGGACTCGAACGAAAACGCGTTCCGTATGGCCGGCTCGATGGCCTTCAAGGAAGCGATGCGCAAGGCAAGCCCGGTCATCCTCGAACCGATGATGGCCGTGGAAGTCGAAACGCCGGAAGACTACATGGGTAACGTGATGGGCGACCTGTCGGGCCGTCGCGGCATCGTGCAGGGCATGGAAGACATGGTCGGCGGCGGCAAGATCGTTCGCGCCGAAGTGCCGTTGTCGGAAATGTTCGGCTACTCGACGTCGCTGCGCTCGCTGACGCAAGGCCGCGCAACGTACACGATGGAGTTCAAGCATTACGCTGAGGCGCCGCGTAACGTGGCGGACGCCATCATCAGCGCAAAGTCGAAGTAAGCCGCGTACGGCGAATCCTTCTCATCGACCACTTTTTGAAAGAAGAGAATCATGGCTAAAGGTAAATTTGAACGGACCAAGCCGCACGTGAACGTCGGCACGATCGGTCACGTGGATCACGGCAAGACCACGCTAACGGCGGCAATCACGACGGTGCTGACGGCGAAGTTCGGCGGCGAGGCAAAGGCGTACGACCAGATCGACGCGGCGCCGGAAGAAAAGGCGCGCGGCATCACGATCAACACGGCGCACGTGGAGTACGAGACGGCGAACCGTCACTATGCGCACGTCGATTGCCCGGGCCACGCGGACTACGTGAAGAACATGATCACGGGCGCCGCGCAGATGGACGGCGCGATCCTGGTGTGCTCGGCCGCTGACGGCCCGATGCCGCAAACGCGTGAGCACATTCTGCTGGCGCGTCAGGTCGGTGTGCCGTACATCATCGTGTTCCTGAACAAGTGCGACATGGTGGACGACGCTGAGCTGCTCGAGCTGGTGGAAATGGAAGTGCGCGAGCTGCTGTCGAAGTACGACTTCCCGGGCGACGACACGCCGATCATCAAGGGTTCGGCCAAGCTGGCGCTGGAAGGCGACAAGGGCGAGCTCGGTGAAGTGGCGATCATGAACCTGGCCGATGCGCTGGACACGTACATTCCGACGCCGGAGCGTGCGGTGGACGGTGCGTTCCTGATGCCGGTGGAAGACGTGTTCTCGATCTCGGGTCGCGGCACGGTGGTGACGGGCCGCGTCGAGCGGGGCGTGATCAAGGTTGGCGAGGAAATCGAAATCGTCGGTATCAAGCCGACGGTGAAGACGACGTGCACGGGCGTGGAGATGTTCCGCAAGCTGCTGGACCAAGGTCAGGCGGGCGACAACGTCGGGATCTTGCTGCGCGGCACGAAGCGCGAAGACGTGGAGCGTGGCCAAGTGTTGGGCAAGCCCGGCTCGATCACGCC
>NZ_JBMRBK010000040.1:0-198571 GCF_057351765.1 Trinickia sp.
GCTTTGATCGCCTGCGCTATCCTGCGCCTGGTGCTGCTGGGCCAATTTGCCGAGTTCATCGTGCTGCCGCTGCGCTTGCGCCAGACGCGACGCCGGTTCGCTCACATCCGAAATGTGCGACTGCCCCGATCGCCGAGCTTCGGTACTCACCAACATACCCTTGCCCGAGCGAATCGCCCCGACTGCATCGGTGCGCAGCTCGAAGCCTTCCCCACGCGCATCCTGCCGCCCCTGCCAATCCTCGATCCGAGTAATACTCCCGAGCGACAATTGACTTGCTTGATGATCGCTTCGCAGCTGCGTCTGAATGGCGTTGGCCGTGTCATCAAAAACCAAGTGATTGCTACGCCCGCCACCTCGGTTGCCGGTATCGCCCACGAGCTCGCGGCTGCGAATGCCCGTCAGCGCCCGCTGATGTGGCAACCGCCACGCCGGCAGGTTCATCGCACTCCCCACGCGCCCCGTTACAAGCGGATGGTCAGGGTTCCCGTCAATCCATTGAACGACCACCTCGGAGCCGATCCGGGGCAGCGCACTCATCCCTTGACTGCCGCCCGCCCAGCCGCTCGAGACGCGCACCCACGTCGTGTACTTGCCCTCTCGATCCCAATGAAATTGCAGCAGCACACGCCCGTACTCGTCGGTATAGAGGCTCTCGCCCTCGGGGCCGACCACGATCGCCGTCTGCGGCGCCAAGATGCGTGTATCGACGCTGTTCAATCCGCGCATCGGCCGCCACGGCGTGGTTTTCTTCACGCACGTGAATCGGTTGCTGTACGTCGCCTGCGCGCCGACACCCTGAAGGTAGTTGTTCGTCGCAACGTGATGCGCAAAGGTAATCAGATATTCATCGTCGAAATGGCTGGCGCTGATCGAATATCCGAAGTGGTCGGTTAGTTGAAACCACCGCCCCGGCATCACGAAGCGGTTGTTGCCGGTGGCCTCCCACTCACGTGCAATCGCCTCGATGGCTTCGATACGGCGACTGGTTTGCCACTCCCCGTCTTCCAGGTCGCGGTGCGCATACTGGCCTGCATAGTCGTACCATTCCAGCTTCTGCCCGCGATCACTCGCCCATGCGTCGGTGCGCGCATCGACGAACCCGCCGCTACGCGCGTTCAAATGGGGCATGGCCTTGAAGTCGGTGGTCGACTCACCAATGTGCGTGGACGTGACTTGTTGAATGAACGACCACGATGCGATCCCGTCCGCTTCCTGTGAACCGGCTTGGCTCTGGTAAGGAACCTTGGGGCTTTCACCGTCGATGACCGGCTCCTGGCGCCCTGGATCGGAGATGATCAGCTTGTGCTCCGTCGCCGTGTGCTCGTACCAGTAGCACAGCCCCAAGTGCTCCCAGCGGCGGTGGACGTAGTTATGGTCGTGCTCGCCAAACTGGCACGCCATCGTCATCGAAGGGTCCTTCTGATAGACCTTCCACTGCCAGACCGCCAGCGTGCCGTAATCGGAGAAGATCGTGGCGGTTTGGCCTCGGATATCCTGATCCAGGAACAGCCGGTTGTTCTTGCGTAGCGTCAGGTACCGAATCCACGGGCCCATTTCGGCTTCGTAAAAAACGATGCCCCCGTCGCTCCGCACGAGCCGAAACGAAAAAATATGTCCATTGAAATACCGATAGCTGCCATCGTTGCGCAGCAATTTCACCGCAATGAGCTTGCCGACGAACTCATTGGGATCGAGCTTTGCGTTATCCGACAGGATTTCGATCAGGAATCGGAAATCGCGCGAGAGCGATTCCTCGCCTTCGAGACGATTCACCAACAGGATGTCGTACGGCGCTTTGCCATCCGGGAATGACAGCGTCAATAGCCGATTGTGCTGCATCCCCGTGGCGATCTTTCGCAGATCTTGAACAGACAAGTTCGTATTCATTAGCAAGCCTGACGAAGAAGTCGGCATTCAGAGTCGCGCGATTTTACATAGATTTTCTTCACGCCCAAATACCTCACAGCATTGTTAGGATCGGCCGATCGTTCGCAAAGCAAATATTTCCGATCCATTTATGGTTTTCGGCAATGATTGCCTACTTACAGCCCGTATTCACAATAGTGGCGATCCGCCTCTCACCGGCTCGCCTCGCCATAAAACGGCGCCGCTATGAGTGCTGGAGCCAATGACCAATTGAACGAAACTGTTGGACGGCGCGTATGGCGCAAAGAAGCGCTCCATGACGCGTGCGAAGACGGCGACGCTGTGCGCGACGAAGCGTTGCTCGTCGATTTCCAGCGTCACCTCGATCCCGCGCACCATCGCCGGCTGCGGCGCTCTCGCCATGAATGTCATGACCGCCCGGTGCTTCAGGCCCGTGATGCCGTCGACGTGCTGCGCTTGCGAAGGCGAAAGTTGCGCGAATTGCTGAAACAGTTGCTTGAGGGCCGGCAACCCGGCCTGAGTCAACCTTAATGCATGGGGCGTCTGCTGACCAATGAGCCGCCACAATGCACCGTTGGTACGAGAAAGCTGAACGACCGATGTGGGCACGTGGAGCAACGCGATATTCTCGGTAGCTGATTTCTTGGCTGCCAGCCGCATGTCCCCACCCGATGCGCCGAACGGCAAGGAATGCGGCAAATCCCCATTGGTACACGTCACGTCCGCTACCAGTGTGTCCATCTCGGGGCCCGTCCTCACTCGAGCGTCGGTGCCCTCAAGACGCAGTGCCGCAGCGAGCCCGGTCTCAAGCGATGCGGGACCACTACGCTGCATGAATGTCCACGTGGAAGGTGCGTGACCGGTCATCAGCGCGGCCGACGAGCGCAGCCGAGTGCCTTGCGCGGTGCAAACCTGATCGACCGACCACACCTCGGTGTGTGCATCGTTCTTGGCCTGCGCGTGGATCGGCCACACACCATTTTGCTGATCGTACTTGAGCGAGACGCCCTTTCTTTCGAATAAATTGACGACCGGTGTGCAGAACAACTTCAGGTGATCCGCCGATAGATGCGCGAGCTGCTGAGCGGCGCGCGAATTCGGCGGCACACCCGTCACCACCCAATGCAGCGTCAATTGTTCGGACTGCGATTCGCCCGCCGGTTCACCCTGTGCCGCCGCACACACAGACGCCAAATCGATGTCGACAAAATGGAAGCGCCCGGCATAAGCGAAGTATTCGCCAAGCAGCCCGAACGGCTGGCCGGGCTCTTTTGCATCTGTGACTAGCCAATCGTGCGGACCGAACCCCACCGGTGCAACGGCAATCGTCGGCAGCCGAGCCCAGCGTCCTTCACTGTCTTCGACATAAGCCCTCGCCGTGCGCAGCAGCATGGTATCCATCAGCGCCGCGACCACTGACGGTTGGCCGGCGAGATGGACCCGCAGCGTAGCCGGGGCGGCCACACCGAGGCGGCTGCCGGTCTTGGCAGAGCGGAAGGTCACAGAGAGCATGCCACTGGCATCGGGTGGCAGCTTGACGCTAAGGGGAGCCGTTGGCGTGGTCGCATACTGGGCTCGGGCGATTTCCACCGGCGCCAGCACGACGTTATACGTGGTTCGAAACAAACACCCGCCCTCCGTCGTCTTCAACTGCGTCCCACGCTCGATCCGGACGGATTCAGTCAAGCTATCGAACATCCCTGCCATGTCGAATTGTGCGACCGAGCACGACGGGAAGGGGCGAAGGTACTGCGGAAAGGTGCGTTCGATCAGTGCCTCGGACAACTCGGGATAGTCGTCATCGATTTTTGCGCTGTGGCGGGCGTGCAAAATGGCTGTCGATTGCACCATGCGTTCCACGCCCGCGTCATCCGAACGTCCATCGCTATTGACCGACAATCGCGTGGCCGCCTCCGGATTTCGCTGCGCGAACGCGCGCAAGTCCCGGCGCAGAATCTCCAGTTCTCGCTCGTAATAATGCCGAAGTAGATCGTCGTCGAACTCGTCGTGGCGTGTCGTCATCGGCAAAGATCTCCCTTTTCCATCACCCGAGAATCAAGTCGCTGCTGCGCGGCTTGCATCGCACAATCGGTTCGCCCGTATATTTCGAAAGGACGACCAGTTGAACAAAGCTATTGAGCTGCACGTAGTAACCGAGAAACATATCGATCGTGCCCACGAACGTTGCGATGCTGGCACCGACGAAATGCTTCTCGTCGAGAGTCACGCGCAATTCAGTCCCTGGCACTGCCGTCATGGTTGGGTTTCCCGGTAGCTCAATCGCGGCATCGCGCACCTCGACGCCCACGATCCCTTCGATGTGCCGCGATGTCACGGCGGAGCGCCGTAGGTCGTATAACACCAACGCCGCCTTGAGCGCGTCGACACCGATATCGGCAAGCGAGAGATGATCGAGCGCAAGGTGCGTAGCAAACCTCAAATGCAACGCGTCGCTGCGTTCGAAGCGCAGCGTCGGCGTCGGACGGCGCAGCATGGCCGCACTGATCGAGGGGCCACCATGCTCGTCGCTGTCCCTCAAGAACAAGTCGCCGCCCTCGAGCCCGATGGCGAGTCTGGAGGGCAGATTCCGGTTCGTGCAGGTCAGCTCGAGACTCAACGTATCGGTGTGCGACGCCATCGGATCGAAATCGGTGTCGATGACCGAAATCTCCGTTTCGTAGCCGGGGCTTGCCAAGGCCACCGCTGGGTCGCGGCGGGTGAACCAGTAATGCACGGACCGTGGGTCATCGCCGTAGCGCTGCGAGAAAATCGGCCGGAACTCGATGACGCGGCTACGCGTTTGCGTTTGGCGCACGACGTTCACTGAATCGATCGAATAAATGTCGTAAGAGGCCGCGTGGCTTGCATCGGCCACGACCGGATACGCGACTGCCTGGTGCGTCACGCGGATAGGTTCGCCGGGGCGGCGAAACACATTGACGACGGGCGTCGAGAACAGGCGAAAGTGCGTGGCCGACAACGAGTCCAGCAGGCGCGCAGCGTGCGGGTTACCGTGGCCTTCCTTCAGCACCACGTACAGCGTCACGCTCCGGCATGGCCCCGCAGTATCGAGTATCGCGCCGAGGTCGATGTCGGCGAAATCGTGTTTCTCCGGGAAGCCGAAGTACTCCGCCAGGGGACGGTATGCCGGGTGCGATTTCCACGGATAGTCGAGCAGTGCATCGTCCTTATCGAATCCGGCCTGCGCGACGGGTACTGTCCGCAACGGCTTCCAGCTACCATCGCCATCAGCTTGCACATAGCCTGCCAGCGCATGAATGAACAATCCATCGGCGAGCGCCGCAATGAACGAGGATTCGCCATTCAAATGCGTGCGGACGCTACGCAGGCCGAGCGATCGTAAATCCAGGTGCGGCGCCGTCGATTCGAATGTCATCGACACGATCCCCGCCGCGTTCACCGGCAAAACGACAGGGGCCGCAGCCGCCGGCAGATAACGCGCCTCGCTGATCGCAAGCGGTGCAAGCGTCACGTCGTAGGCGGTCTTGAATCGACACTGAACACCGTTGATCGACCGGCTGACCAACTCCGTGCCACGTGCCAGCTTATGGGAGATCGGCTTACCGTCTGTGGCAGCCGTGACGGTAAACTGCGCAATCGAGCATGACGGGAACGGGCGCAGATAATGCGGATGCATCACGTCCAACAGCGCCTCGACACACTGCGGATAATCATCCTTGAGCTTCTTGCCGATGCGAGCATCGAGCAGCGCTATCGCCTGGATCAATTGCTCGATGTGCGGATCGTCGCCGTGCTCGTCCGCCGGCAAAAGGCGTCCCGCAATCTTGGGATAGCGCTGTGCAAAGCCCCCGGAATAACGGCGCAAATGCGATAGCTCGCGCTCGTAGTACGGCAGTAATTCTTCCATCTGGGTCTCAGGATCAGTGTGCTAGCCGGCCGGTGCGCCGCTATTGTTTTCGTGGCCTTCTTTTAGAGCCTCTTTGGGCGTGCGCGGCTGACCGAATATTGCAGCGTGGACGGTTGCAGCATGGCGTCGAAGTTGACGGGCTCCGAGGCCGGATGCACGACCAGCATTGCCTTGATGGCGAAGCACAGCAGGTTCGTGGACTGCACGTTCACTTCCAGTTCGACCTCGACCTGCTTGAGCCTGCGCTCGTGGCGTTCGATCGCGCGTTGAATCGACTTGCAGATGGTCTCCCGGTCGTCGTGACTGGCGAGACTGAGCCCTGCGAAATCGTTGAGCCCATAGGTCAGCACCGATCGCTGGCATTCGTCGAACCCGGCGAGGCGTTCGTCGGTGAATGTAATTCGGGCATTCAGAAGAGACTCGATATGGCGCGCGACCGTACCTTTGAGTTCGTCCAGCGACAGCTGCCGCACAACGGCGGACGCCGGCTGATTCGGGCCGTCGCCGAACAATTTGTCGAGCAGACTAGGTTCGAAACGGTTCATCTATTTTTTTGAAAGAATCCGTAGTGATGCACCCTCTCAAGTGCGAGGCGTATGATACAGGACCACTCCAGCGCCTGATGGAACGCTCGCGCTGCTGCCGAGAAAATCAGAAATATCTGAAAATGCTCGCCAGGTCGCAACGAGTTCCAGATGAAGCCGGCCAGGACTGGCGCTCGAACCATCCTGCTATCACTCGGTTTCGTGGCGCGAAGGCACACGTACCGCCCTGAGGCCCGACGGCAGCGGCGCCGAAGCCGCCGACCTCGACAAGGGAGGTCGATCCCGCGTCAGCGTGTAAACTGTCGGGTTTTTCGACTCCGTTCGTAAAGCCGTATCGTGACAGTCCCGCAGCGCTCAGCACTGAGCGGTCCGACACTTATTCGTCTGCTCGCCCGCCTGACAGACAGCAACGTCGCCGAACCCGCGCAGACGCTCTCGCAGCGCCTGACGGGGTGGCTCGATTGGACCGACGCCATTGCGCTCTCCTCGGCGCTCGGTGGGGGCGCGTCCGCCGCTGTCGTCGCCGACGCTCAACCGTTGGGCACGGCCGAAGCATGCGAAAGCGAGTGCCATCGCGTTCGTGCAACGCTGGCTCGCGCCATTGCCGGCGACAGCATATTGATGCCCGCAAGGCTCGCGACACGCGGAACGCCCGGGCGCGCATCAATACCCGTGCACGCGCCGCGGCGCAACGACAAGGGCGACGACGTGGCCGATTACACGCTCTTTCGACAGTGCTACCTCTCATTGCAGCAGAGCATGGAGACCCATATCGGCAATCTGCGCCGCCGCCTGAGGGCCACGCTGGCAATGCGCTCGAGCGCGATGGGCCGCCTTGCGTTGGTCGATGCTGCAATGGAGCGCGCGCTCGAAGCGCGCGAGCAACATCTGTTGAGCAGTGCGCCCGTTGCGCTGCGTGGGCATTTCGAGCGCCTGCGTACGGCCGAAGCCGAACGGTTGGCACACGGAGAAGCACAAGCGCAGGCTCAGGGCCGCCTCACCACGATCGAGCCCGGTGCGTGGCTGGACACGTTCCGCTACGACATGCAGTGTGTTCTGCACGCCGAGCTCGATCTTCGTTTTCAACCGGTGCAAGGGCTGCTTGCCGCCCTCCGCACCTGCTAATCCGGACCCAATGTTTAGGAATCCCATTCATCTCGCAGTGTTCCTGGCCGGTCTCGCCGTTCTTGCCTGGATTGGTACCGGCTATGTCGTCTCGAACCCGGTGGCGCTCATCGTCACGCTGTTGATCGGCGCGTGCTATGTCGCCGGCTCGGTCGAATTGCAACGCCATCATCGGGCTACGTCCGGACTGATCGAAGCAGTCTCGGACCTTGCCGAGCCGCCGCCCGCGCTTGGGGCGTGGCTCGAACGCGTACCCGCGAGCCTGCGCCATGCGGTGCGCCTGCGCATCGAAGGCGCGCGCGGCGCGTTGCCCTCGCCTACGCTCGCACCCTACCTGGTCGGCTTGCTCGTGCTGCTCGGCATGCTGGGTACGCTGCTCGGCATGATGGCGACGCTTCGCGGTACCGGTGCGGCGCTCGAAAGCGCCGCCGACCTTCAAGCGATCCGGGCTTCGTTGGCCGCGCCGGTGAAAGGGCTCGGCTTCGCGTTCGGCACGTCTATTGCCGGCGTCGCTACTTCGGCGATGCTGGGCCTGCTCGCTGCGTTTTGCCGACGCGAGCGCACGCAAGCCGTCGAGTTGCTCGATGCCAGGATCGCAACGACGCTGCGTGCGTTTTCGCCTGCGCATCAGCGCGACGAAGCGTTCCGATTGCTGCAGCGGCATGCCGATGCGATGCCGACGCTGGTCGACCGGTTGCACGCCATGACCATTGCGATCGAACAGCAAAACCTGAAGTCGAACGAGCGGCAGCTGGCCAGCCAGGAAGCGTTTCACAGCAAGACCGAAGCGGCCTATCTGCGCCTTGCGTCGTCGGTCGAGCAATCGCTCAAAGAGAGCATCGCCGAAAACGCCCGCAACGCGGGGGCCATGCTCCAGCCGGTCGTCGAAACCACGATGGCCGGCCTCGAACGCGAGAGCGTCGCGCTGCGCGACAGCATCGCTCGGTCGGTGGAGCGCCAGCTCGATGGGTTATCGAAAGGCTTCGAAACGTCGAGCGCATCAGTGGCGCAGATCTGGAACCGCTCGCTGGATGCGCATCGGCAATCGAACGAGGCGCTCGTCGCGCGCCTGAGCGCGTCGGCGCAACAGTATGTGGATGCAGCGGCTGCCCAATTCGAGCAGCATTCGGCGTCTTTGCTCCAGTCCACGGGTGAAGCGCACGTCCGGTTGGCCGATCTGCTCGCATCGCGCGACGAAACACGACTCGCGGCCTGGGCCCAACGGCTTGAAACAATGGCCGCGGCTTTGAGTCAGGAATGGGAGCGCGCGGGTGCCGGCAACGCAAGCCGCCAGCAGGAGATCTGCGATACGTTGTCCCGCACGATGCGCGAAACGGCAGCCCACACGCAGGCCCATGCAAGCGAGACGATCGCCGAGATTGCGCGCCTGATGCAAGCCGCATCGGAGGCACCGAAGCTCGCGGCCGAAGTCGTCGCGCAATTGCGTCAGAAGCTGTCCGACAGCATGGCGCGCGATACGGCGATGCTCGAAGAGCGCAGCAGAATGCTGGCGACGTTCAATACGCTGCTCGATGCGGTCAACGACGCTTCGACTCGTCAACGCTCGGCCGTGGACGAGCTGATTGCGACCTCCTCGGGTCTGCTCGAACGCGCAGGCCAGCGCTTCACCGAAACGCTCGGATCCGAGTCGGACAAGCTCGGCACCGTTGTCGCGCAGATGACGAGCAGCGCAATCGAAGTGGCGAGCCTTTCGGAAGCATTCGGCGCTGCCGCACAGTTGTTCGGCGACGCGAACGAGAAACTCGTCGCGCATCTGGAGCGCATCGAAGCGGCACTCGACAAATCGCTCGCCCGCAGCGATGACCAACTCGCCTACTACGTCGCCCAAGCGCGGGAAGTCATCGATCTGAGCATGATGTCGCAAAAGCAGATCGTCGAAGATTTGCAGCGGCTCGCCACGCAGCGCACGTCGGAATCCGCCGGAGCCGAGACGGCATGAGCGAGGAAATCGAAGCCGGCGCCGAAGCGGGCGCGCCGATCTGGGCCGCCTTCGGCGATCTGATGTCGGTTCTGCTCGGTGTGTTCGTGCTGATCCTGGTGGGCGTCATCGGCGTTCAAATGGAGCTCTCCACACAGCTCGACAAAGAGATCAAGGAACGTCAGCTCGAAGCGCAGCGGCGCAAAACACTGGAGCAGGCGCTGGCCGGGCCGCTCGCGGCGGGCCGCGTGACGCTCGTCGACGGACACATCGGCATTAGCGGCAGCCTGCTCTTCGCGCTCAACTCGGACCAACTGCAGCCGAAGGGGCGCGAGTTGCTCAAGAGCCTTGCAGGGCCGCTGGCGGCCTATTTACGAGGTCACGAGGAAATCCTGATGGTCAGCGGTTTCGCGGACGATCTGCAGGTTCGCGAAGGCAACCGGCACTTTGCCGACAACTGGGAACTCTCGGCCAAGCGTGCGCTCACCGTGACGCGCGCGTTGATCGACGAAGGCATTCCACCGTCGTCGGTTTTTGCGGCCGCGTTCGGCTCCCAACAGCCCGTGAGTTCGAATGCGGACGAACAAGGCCGGGCCAGGAATCGACGCGTCGAACTCGCGCCGATGCCAAAGGCGGCGGCCTCCACCCCGAGGTCCCATGGCTAGCGAGGCCCTCGATCCAGCCTCGATGCTGCAAGCATGGCGCGAAAGCGGTGCCGATCGCGTGAAGCCGGTGCGCTTCCGAGCGATCGAAGCGCTCGCACGCCGGGCCGCGTACCAGACGGGCGAGGTGCGTCGCCTTCTGGACGAGCGAATCGCAGGGTTGATCGACGCCTATGCCGAAGACCTTGAAAAAGCCGCGCCGGTTGCGGTTGAGCGCGACATGCCGATGACGCCAAACCCGCGCCCGCGTAGCGCGCTGGCCGAGCTCGTCGACCAGATGGCCGCGAATCGTGCGCCCAGCGATGGCGATCGTCCTGCAATCGGCGGCACGGCAGGTCCATCGCGGTTCGATCCCGAGCCGGAAGCGCTCGATTATTTCAGGCACACGTGGTCCAAGCTCAGCACCGAGCGCCGGTTACGCGAATCGCACGAACAGGTGCCCGGGAATGCGGGGCCGCTCAATTCCGAGAGCCTCGTATATCGCTCGCTCTCGTTGATGCGCGAGCTGTCCCCGGAGTACCTGCGCCAATTCCTGGGCTATGTCGACGCACTGTCCTGGATCGAACAATTGAACGAAAGCGAGGGGATGGCGGCGAAAGATGGCGCGCGTCCCGCCTCTGTCAAAAAGAGCGCGCGCGGCAAATCGCGCTGACGCGAACGCCGTCGCTGCAAACGGCCGCCTTGTCCCCGCACGTTACTGCAACGTGCCCCAACGTTCGACCGCCGGCTCGGCCGACGCCCATTTCCATCGGCTGTCCTGCTGACACGCGCTCGCCGCATACCAGTGCTGCGGCGCGCCGGGCTTTTCCCCATCGACAACCGAGAACACGAACTCCTTGCAGCTCGCGAGCGGCGTCGCGAAAGCGCGCGTCACGCGTACCTCGCCGTGGCCGTTTTCGAGCGGGATGCGGTGCTTGACACGCCACGGACGCGTTTGCCCAACGTCCATCTCACCGGCCGCGCTGGAAATCGCGTCCTGTTGATCGGTATGCATCGAACGCGTATAGCGCTTGACTGCCTCGTCCGTAGCGCCCTGCACCGCGATGCCGACGCCGATACCGACGGCAGGATTGGCCGACACCAGACCTGTCGCCGCACCGGCAACGGCACCCGCCGCAGCCCCCACCGATGCGCAACCGCTCAAAGCAAGACCCGCGTAAATGGAAAACGTCCCTACTGCGATCAGGCGCATCAACGGCACGCGTGGGGTCATCGGCCCGCTCATTGCAGCGCGCCCCAACGTTCTGTGGCGGGTTCGGCTGATGCCCACTTCCATGCATTGCCGTCCTGACAAACGGCGGCGACGTAGAACGCGCTCGACGCCGGCGTATCCTTTTTCGCGGGCCGATCGACCGAGAACACGATTTCCTTGCAATCGAGCGCGCCCTGGCTGATGACCCGGCTCACCGTGACACGTCCGTGCTCGTCCTCTTCGATGGGCACCGAATGCGTCGCGCTCCAATTCGCCACTGCCCCGACGCCGAGCGGCCCGGCCACTTTGGCGATGCTGTCCTGGGTGTCGCGATGGACGATTCGCTGGGAGAACTGAACACCAGCTCGTGCTGCTGCGACGGCGCCGAGGCCGATGCCCGCCGCCGTCGCAGCGTTGTGCGTGACCGTGCTGGCGACTGCGGCACCGGCAACGCCGGCGCCTGCTGTCGCACCTTCCGTATAGAGCGAGTTGCAGCCGGCAAGCGCGGCGCCAAGCGTGGCCGCGACGACCGCCAGCACGGCGCGGGATACGATGAACGAACCGCTGCGCCAAGCGGCATGATGTCCGAGATCTTTCATGCGTTCAGTGTTCGATGGTGGTGCGAGCCCGGCGTCGAGCAGGCGCGGGATCGCAGGGTTTTCCGTGCCGCAGCATGGTACAGGATGGTGTGCGCCGTGCAACTCGAAAAACGCAAAGAATTGCAAACCGCGGCAAGCGGCAGCAAACGGTGCTTGCGCGTCGCGTATCGGCCAGTATCTGTTCGCGTCGCCTTGCGCGCAACTATCTGTCAGGAACTCCGTCCCCTCTTTTCGGGTCACTGACACTGACGTGCGAAGAATCGAGACATCGCGCGCCGCTCACATCATCAGGAGAATCCATGCAACGCCGTCAATTCATTGCGATGACGAGTGCCCTCGTGGCTTCGGGCGGACTCTCGCTGGCCGGATGCACGACCACGCCCGCTTCGTCGAGCGCCACGCCCGAGGCCAATGCCGGACGGCGTCAGTCGATCGATGCCGACGTCAACTCGACGCTGTCCCGGCTCTACGCCACCGTCAACGGTTCTAGGGAACTCGTCGGCAAGGCGCGCGGGGTGCTCGTGTTTCCCTCGGTCATTTCGGCCGGCTTCTGGTTCGGTGGCCAATACGGCCAGGGCGCCTTGCGTATAGGCGAGCAGACGAGCGGCTACTACAGCATCGCGGCCGCATCGTTCGGACTGCAGATCGGTGCGCAATCCAAAGCCATCGTCATGCTGTTCATGACGCAAGAGGCGCTCGACAAATTCGTCAACAGCCAAGGGTGGGCGGCAGGCGTCGATGCCACGGTAGCCGTACTGCATGTCGGGGCGAACGGCAACGTCGATACGTCGTCGACGCTGAGGCCCGTGGAAGCATTCGTTCTGACGAATGCGGGATTGATGGCGGGCGTCTCGCTCGAGGGCACCAAGATCTCGCGGCTCGTTATCTGATCTGTGCGGCGACGCCTGCGGCGCGCATCATTGCGAGGCGAACCGCTCGCGGTACGCCTGTGGTGTCGCGCGTAACAGACGGATAAACGTGCGGCGCATCGTTTCTTCCGTGCCGAATCCGCACCGGGAGGCGATGCGTTTGATCGACCATGACGTTTCGCCAAGCAAGCGCTGCGCGGCTTCCACGCGAAACTGCTCGACCGTTCGCGCCGGCGTGCGGCCCGTCTCGGCGCGGTAGTGCCGCATGAAGCTGCGTTCGCTCATGCGGGCGCGGCGTGCCAATGCCGGTATCGAGAGGTCGGCGCCCAGATGCTCGGCCATCCATGTATGCAGCTCGGCGAATGGGTCGCCCGCTTGTTGCATCGACAGCAACGCGCTGAACTGCGCCTGCCCGCCCGGGCGTTTCATGAAGACCACGAGCTCGCGTGCAACATCGAGGGCGGCAGGCCTGCCGAGGTCTTCTTCGACGAGCGCCAGCGCCAGATCGATGCCTGCGGTTACACCGGCCGATGTCCATATCGCGCCGTCCCGAATGAAGATCGGGTCCGCTTCCACCTGAAGCGCGGGATAGCGTTTCGCCAATTGCTCGCAGCGGCTCCAGTGCGTCGCTACGCGACGCCCGTCGAGCAGGCCCGCTTCCGCCAGCACGAAGGCCCCGCTGCATACCGACACGACACGTCTCGCACCACTCGCCTGCTTGCGAACCCAGCGCGTCAGCCTCGCGTCCTGCGACGCTGCCTCGACCCCTCTGCCGCCTGGAACGATCAGTGTATCGATGCCTTTTGCGGCCGAACGGAGTCCATCGGCTACCACGGCAAGCCCTGACGAGGTGATTACCGCGCCGGGCTCCGCTGCGACGACACGCGCCGCATACGGCCTCGCCCGCCCACTTTCCGCAGCCAGCTCGTTGGCCGAGGCGAAAACCTGTAGCGGCCCGGTGATATCGAGCAACTGCGCATCGGGGAACGCGAGAATCAGAATCGGAAGCATCGCCTGGATAATCGGCTTCTAAATCGACGTGGCAGGAAACGTGGGTTAAATGGCATTTCTGCCATACGGTACACGCATAGAATAGTCTTGTCGACGGGCGATCCGCGCCGGCCGCAGCGAACCGGCATCGTTCCGTTTCATTCCATCGCCGAGGTACCTCATGACACTGCAAGTAGGCTTTCTCGTATTCCCCGAAGTTCAGCAACTCGATCTGACCGGGCCGCACGACGTGCTCACATCGCTACCGGATACCACGGTGCACTTGGTCTGGAAAACACGAGCGCCCGTTGCCTCGAGCAGCGGACTCCTGCTGACGCCGAGCATCAGTTTCAGCGACTGCCCCCAGCTCGACGTCATCTGCATACCGGGCGGCAGCGGCGTGACGAACTTGATGCGCGACGAGGAAACGGTCGCGTTCGTTCTCAAGCAAGCAGCCGGCGCGCGTTATGTCACCTCCGTTTGCACTGGCTCGCTACTGCTGGGTGCCGCGGGGCTGTTGCGTGGCCGACGCGCCACGACGCACTGGGCATTTCATTC
Source organism: Trinickia sp. (assembly GCF_057351765.1). NCBI lineage: Bacteria > Pseudomonadati > Pseudomonadota > Betaproteobacteria > Burkholderiales > Burkholderiaceae > Trinickia > Trinickia sp. The sequence goes on from NZ_JBMRBK010000040.1 coordinate 14,259, forward strand.
GCTGCTCGAACCGCTGGGCGCCATTGCGACGCACGGCCGCGTCGTTCGCGATGGCAATCTGTTGACGGGTGGCGGCGTCACGGCCGGCATCGACTTCGCATTGACCATCGCGGCGGAACTGGCGGGCGACGATGAAGCTCAGGCGATCCAGTTGGAGCTCGAATACGCGCCCGCGCCGCCGTTCGAGTCGGGCAGTCCCGATACGGCGCCCGCTCATATTCTGGCGATGGGCAAGGCGCGTTCGGCCGCTTCGCTTGCAAAGCGAGCCGCAGTCGTCAATGAGATCGTGGACGCGTCACGGGCGTGAGCGTGGCGCGTTGCGCTTTGTATCGATAATCGACGGAGCCATGCATTGAAAGTTATTCGAAGCAAAGCGTTCCAAGGCAGGCGCGCCTGGGACGCTATCGATATCGCCAATATGGCCGGCACGACGGTGCGCCTGCACTGGACCGATCAGCCGTATCGATGGCACGTCAATGACGGTGAAGAGGTGTTTGCGGTACTCGACGGTGTGGTGGACATGCATTATCGAAGCGCCGGGATCGAGCATGTCGCCACGCTCGAAACGGGGGACGTCTTCTTCGCCGATATTGGCTGCGAGCATGTAGCCCACCCGCGCGGGGTGGCGCGCATTCTCGTGGTCGAGCGTGAGGGGAGTGTGTAGTAGCCGGGAGCGAGTAACTGTAACGTTACTCACGCTCGAACGATCGCACCTGCAACAACGGCGGAAAAAGCTTCATCCAAAGCAACGTAATCCCGATCGTCCCGATACCCCCAACGAGCACAGCCGCGCGCGCCCCCCACCATCCGGCCGTGATACCCGATTCGAACTCGCCCAATTGATTCGACGTGCCAATGAAAAGCGAGTTGACCGCACTCACCCGCCCGAGCATGTCGTCGGGGGTACGCAATTGCACGAGCGACGACCGGACGACGACGCTGATCACGTCCGAGGCGCCCAGCGTGGCAAGCGCGATCAGCGAAACGAAAAAATTCGTCGACAAGCCGAAGACGATCGTTGCAGCGCCAAACACGATCACGCCGCCGAGCATCGCCGCGCCGGGCCGCGTGCGCAGCGGAAACCGCGCAAACCAAAGCGTGCCGAGGAGCGCGCCCGCAGCGGGCGCCGAGCGCAGCGCACCCAAACCCCAAGGTCCGGTCAATAGGACATCGCGCGCAAAAATCGGCAACAGCGCGGTAGCGCCGCCGAACAGTACGGCAAAAAGGTCGAGCGAAAGCGCCCCGAGAATGACCGGGTCGCGGCGAATGAACGCGATGCCCGAGAACACGGACTCGAACGTCACGGGCGCACGCGAGACAGGTTTCGCGCGCAACGGGATCGAAACGACGAGACCCGCCGCGGCGAGAAAACCGATGAAGCAAGCGAGATAGACCGCGCTCGGGCCGACCCCGTAGAGGACACCCCCACACGCCGGTCCAAGAATCTGTGCGACCTGGTTCGCGGAACTCGATAGCGCGGTCGCGCGCGGCAACTCGCTGCGCGGCACCACAGCCGGCAGCAGCGAAGCCACGCACGGCGCCTCGAACGCGCGCGCCGCCCCCACCCCGGCCGCCAGCGCATAAATCGCGGGGGCGGTGAGCCATCCGCCAAGCGTGCCCAGCAGGAAAATACCGGCGGCCAACGCTTCGATCGACTGGCAGACCGCGATGATGCGTCGGCGATCATAGCGGTCGGCAACGTGCCCGACGACGAGCGTCAGTGCGAACATCGGCAGAAACTGCGCGAGTCCGACCAGACCGAGCGCGAAAGCGCTATGCGTCAATGCATACATATGCCAGCCGATCGCGACGGCGAGCATCTGAAACGAAAGCGACGATAACCCCCGCGTCCCCCAGAAACGCCGAAAGGAACCGCGATGTATTGAGCTTTGTGGAGAGTCGAGGGATTCCACGGGTTGCGGCGTTTGCACTGTCATGAGTATCGCCACGTCCGCCCGAAGCGGCGCAGCCTTCGAATTGTCGGGCGCGGTTTTTGGTCTAAGCCGGAGAGTGTAGAGCATCTTCCCATACCGCATCTTCGTAGTCCGGCGAGGAAATCATCCATGCACCGAGAAACCACCCGTTCCGACGATACGAGCGACTGCGCCACGAGTTGCGTCATAATGGCGGACTGCCTGGCGTTACAATCTCGCGGTACCTCTCCTACCCCGAATCAACGGTTTTCCTCATGAGCACAATTCTCGAGAGTCTTCCGACCGGCCAAAAGGTCGGCATCGCCTTCTCCGGCGGCCTTGACACGAGCGCCGCGCTGCATTGGATGCGCATCAAGGGTGCCGTCCCCTATGCGTATACGGCGAACCTGGGCCAACCCGACGAGGACGATTACGACTCGATCCCGCGCCGCGCGACGCAATACGGCGCCGAAGGCGCGCGCCTCGTGGATTGCCGCGCGCAACTCGTCGCCGAGGGCCTCGCGGCTCTGCAATGCGGTGCATTCCACATTTCGACGGCGGGCGTGACGTATTTCAACACCACGCCGATCGGCCGCGCCGTGACGGGCACGATGCTCGTCGCCGCGATGAAGGAAGACGGCGTCAACATCTGGGGCGACGGTAGCACCTACAAGGGCAACGATATCGAGCGCTTTTACCGCTACGGTCTGCTTGTGAATCCGGACCTCAAGATTTACAAGCCGTGGCTCGATCAACAGTTCATCGACGAACTGGGCGGCCGTGCCGAAATGTCGGAGTTCATGCGGCAGGCGGGCTTCGGATACAAAATGTCGGCGGAAAAGGCTTATTCGACCGATTCGAATCTGCTCGGCGCGACGCATGAAGCCAAGGATCTCGAGAGCCTCGAAAGCGGCATCAAGATCGTCAATCCGATCATGGGGGTCGCGTTCTGGCGCGATGACGTACAAATCGCCAAGGAAGAGGTCGCCGTCCGTTTCGAGCAAGGCCGTCCCGTGGCGCTGAACGGCGTCGAGTTCACGGATGCCGTGGAGCTGATGCTCGAAGCGAACCGGATCGGCGGCCGCCACGGCCTCGGCATGAGCGATCAGATCGAAAACCGGATCATCGAAGCCAAAAGCCGCGGTATCTACGAAGCCCCGGGGCTCGCGTTGCTCCATATCGCCTATGAGCGCCTCGTCACGGGTATTCACAACGAGGACACGATCGAGCAATACCGCGAAAACGGCCGTCGGCTGGGCCGCCTGCTCTATCAAGGCCGCTGGTTCGATCCCCAGGCCATCATGCTGCGCGAAACGGCCCAGCACTGGGTGGCCCGCGCCGTGACGGGCGAGGTCAAGATCGAACTGCGCCGCGGCAACGATTATTCGATTCTCAGCACGAAGTCGCCCAATCTGACCTATCAGCCGGAGCGGCTCTCGATGGAGAAGGTGCAATCGACGTTCTCGCCGCGTGACCGAATCGGCCAACTCACGATGCGGAACCTCGATATCACCGATACGCGCGAGAAGCTGCGGATTTACTCGCAAGTCGGCTTGCTGACCCCCGGCGAGGCGTCGGCCTTGCCGCAATTGAAAGACGGCGGCGAATAAAAACGGGCGCTGTAGCGCCCATTCGCATCGCTCGGCTGGCCGGAAGGACAAAAGGGAGTGCCGTAGTGTTCGGCGCTCCCTTTTGTTTAGTTCAGCCAATAAATGGTGCAGGGGTCGTCGGGCGACATCGAGCACGCGCCCAGCGGCCACGCGGTACCCGCCTTCACGATTTCATGGACGGCGTCTCGCGCTTCCGAGCTTCGCCCATACACCACGACGGCAAAACACATCAGGCCGAATAGGGTGACGACGGAAAAGGCAAATTTCTCAAAGGCTTTCATCGGACGAATCGAAACTGGAAACGGGATCGGTTCGTCATTATATCGAAAATACCTACGGGTTTTCCCCTAGTTTCGACGATCAGCAGCAAATGTGCGGCGTGGACGCCACACCTGCGCCCTAATGGGACCTATTCCAGCCGGCTGCGGACAAGCGCACCGAGCCGTCGCAACGCGTCATCCATCTCTCGATCGAAGGGCCGCGGGCAACTGATTCGTATGAACGAATCGAATTGACCGGCATTCGAAAAGATCGCCCCGGGAGCGATCCGGATGCCCACGGCCAGCGCGGCCTCGAACAGGCGCTCCGAACGCACACCTTCCGGTAGCGCCACCCAAAGTAACAACCCGCCCTCGGGCGGGCTTAGGCGCGTGCCTTCGGGAAAGTAGCGTGCGATCGCATCGGCCGCGGCCTCGCGCTGCGCCCGCAAACGCTCGCGAAATTGAAACAGATGGCGGTCGAAGCCGCCCGAAGCGAGGAACTCCGCCGCGACGAGCTGCGGCAGGATCTCGTTGTGACGACTCTGCGTGAACTTGAGCATCTTGATGCGGCTCGCCCATTTGCCCGCCGCCATCCAGCCAAGCCGAAGCCCGGGCGCCAGCACCTTGTTGAGCGAAGGACAGTAAATCACGTTGCCCTCGCGGTCCCACGCCTTGATCGGTCGCGCCGCCGCGGCCTCGACGAGTTCTCGATACGGTTCGTCCTCGATGATGGCAACGCCGTATCGCGCACCGATGCTGACCAACGCCGCCTTGCGTTCGTCGCTCATGATCGAGCCGAGCGGATTCTGCAGATGCGGCACGACCACGACCGCCTTCACGTTGCCGTACGCCGAGAGCGCCATGTCGAGCGCCTCCAGCGATAGCCCCGTGGTCGGGCTCGTCGGAATCTCCAATGCCCTCAAACCCAGGCTTTCCAGGATCTGCAGGAGTCCGAAGAATGCGGGCGATTCAATGGCGATCGTATCGCCCGGCTGCGCCACCGCCCGTAAAGCGAGATTGACCGCCTCGACTCCTCCCATCGTCACGATGACTTCATCGGGCGATACGACGACACCTGCCGATAATGCACGCCGTGCCACAGCCTGCCGAAATTCGGGCGCGCCGCTATCGGCACCGGCCTCCGTCAGTAACGTTGGGCGGCGACGCAAGAGACGCGTCGTCAATGATTGCAGCCGGGTCGTTGGATAGAGCCCGGCAACCGCCGTCGCACCGCCCAGATTCAATGCACCGGGGCAGGCGCTGGCCCGCTCGATCACGCGCGACACGCGTTCGTGCAAGCCTACATATCTCGCTTCGTCGGGCAACGAGGCCATACCGGGCTCTCGTACGGTCTCGAGACGCGTGACGGGTCGGCGCACAAAATATCCGGCACGCGGACGCGCACTCAGCAAGCCTGCTTCCTCGAGACGCCGAAACGTTTGGACCGCGGTGGACAAGCTGACGCCATGGCGGCTCATGAATGCGCGCACCGAGGGCATGCGGTCGCCGGGAGCAAGCGTGCCCGCACCGATGATGCGGCGATAGTGTTCCGCGAGCCGTTCGTACAGCGGCTCGCCGGGCATGGGCAGATCGAATGGTGGGTCGTCGGGAAATGGCATGGGCCGATCGTGTCCCAAACATCACCTGCAGGCCAGATACAGATCGGCGAATTGAGGACCGATACAGTGGGATCGAACGAAGCGCTGTATCGCTGCAGATTCCCGCATGCTGGGTCTGTCGCGTCCCCTGACTGCGATCGTAAGCTCGAGGTGTCTGCAAACAGCTCGAAAGACCGCTCACATTCAGGACCGACAGCCATGCAAGCTTACGAAACGCGGTATGTTCCAGGTCAAATTCACGTCGTCCGATTGCGCCGCGGAAGCTCGATCGCTGCAATCGAGGGCACACTGAGGTTGCGCTATCGGGACGAATCGCTGAATTGGCTGCTCGATGCCGCACCTGTCAGCCGCGTGCGTCTCGGCGAAGGAGAGGGGTACCGGTTGCCTTGCGATGCGTTCGTCGAGATAAGCACTGCGGGCCAAACGGCCGCAGTCGGCGCGGTCGAACCTGCCTCGACAGCCTTCGCGCGCTGTGCCGCATGGATCGCGAACGCGGCAATTCCCCGTTGGCTCAAGCTGCCGCACCCCGCCCGTTAGCGCACGACCCAGCGGATAGCTAAACTACCCGCATTTCGGTCGCAAAGACGGACCTTATGTCTCCTCGAGAAAACGCCCGCGCCACGTCGCCGGCCCCGGCCCCGGCTCAGGCGTCGGCCGACGCAGAGCCATTGGAAGACCCGGCCTTGCTTCGCCGCCTGCTGCGTGCCAAAGACCGGATGGATGCCGCCTCGCATGAAGCATGGCCGATCAAGCGTTTGGCCGAAGTCAGCGCCATCTCCGAAGCGCACTTCGCGCGCTCGTTCAAGCGCGCGTTCGGTCTTCCGCCGCACCGCTATCTGCTGACGCGGCGCATCGAACAGGCCGCTACCCTGCTGCGCGACACCGATCTCGACATCACGGAAATCGCCTTCGCCACCGGCTGGGAGAGCCTCGGTACTTTCGGCCGCATTTTCCGCGATATCACCGGCCAGAGCCCCGGCGCCCTGCGCCAGGAGGCTCGGGCCGGCGTACCTGCGCTCGACCGCGTGCCCGCATGCGTACTGAAAGCCGCGCAGCGCCCCGACCTCACCATCGCAGTTTTGGAGAAGCGTCGCCGTATGGCCGGCGATACAGTTCGGCCATCATCCAAAGAACCCAAGGAGGTCGAATGAACGAAGGTATCAACGTCGTAGGCTTGTACGTCGACGACCAGGACGAAGCGCTGGCGTTTTACGTCGGCAAACTCGGATTTCGCGTCCACACGGACGTGCGCAACGGGCCCTATCGCTGGCTCACCGTCCAGCATCCGGATCAGCCTTCGTTCCAATTGGGCCTGTTCACGCCGGGGCCGCCCATCCACGACGAAGCCACCGCACGGACGTTGCGCGCGATGGTCGCCAAGGGCGCCATGCCGCCCCTGGTGCTCTCGGTAACCGACTGCCGCGCCAGCTACGCCAAGCTCCATGCCCTCGGCGTGGAGTTCACGCAAGAGCCGATGGACCGCTTCGGCAGCGTGGATGCCGGATTCCGCGATCCTGCCGGCAACGGTTGGAAAATGATTCAGGCCGCGCAAAACGCGTCGTGAGCATCGGCGCGCGGAATCGACTCGCTCTCAGGTACCGCGCGCCATCGCTTCGATTACACCCCGCATACGCCGCACCGCGGCGTCCGTGTGCCGTGCGTCCAGCGCACCGTAGCCCAGCACCAGCCCGCGGTAGTCCGCGCGTGCCGCCGCATCGAGACAAAACGGCGAAAGCGGTCGCAATGTAAGGCGATGTGCACGTGCCGCCTCGCTGACGGCAATATCGTCGACGGGCATATCGAGCCGCGCCGATAAATGCATGCCTCCCGCGCCCGCCGAAACGGTCAGCAAGCCGCTCATATGACGATGCAATGCATCCAGCAACGCCTCGCGCCGCTCGCCATAGAGCTTGCGCATCCGCCGCAGATGCTGCGTGAAATATCCCGAGTCGATGAATTCCGCAAGCGCGAGCTGCTCCGCAAGGCGGCCCATCGGCATCAAGCGGCTCGCCACTTTGACCAATTGATGCGCGAGCACGGACGGGGCGACGATGAACGCGATCCTGAGCGCCGGAAACATCACTTTGCTGAACGTGCCGAGATACACGACCGGCGCGTCGGGGGCCAAACCCTGCAAGGACGCGAGCGGCGTACCCTGGTGACGAAACTCGCTGTCGTAATCGTCCTCGAGGATCCATGCGCCGCACGCGCTGGCCGCCTGCAACAGCATCAGCCGACGCTCGAGGCTCATGACCGAACCGAGCGGATACTGATGTGACGGCGTAATGTAGATGAGCTTCGGCGGCGCCTCGCGCCACAACGCGGGCGGCGGCGCGAGGCCGTCCGCATCGACCGGCACCGGCACGACCCGCAGATCCGCGCACTGGAATGCCGCCTGCGCGCCGCCGTAGCCGGGGTCTTCCATCCACGCGGTATCGCCCGCGTCGGCAAGCGTGCGTGCGCAAAGATCGAGGCTGCTTTGCGTTCCATCGGTAATGACCACGTGCGCCGCGTCGCAACGCACGCCGCGCGAGACCCGTACATAGTTGGCAATGGCTTCGCGCAGCGCAACGTTACCGCCGGCCGACATGAAATCGAGGCGCGTCGAATCGACGCTGCGCCACGCACGCTCCAGACAACGCCGCCATTGCCGTATCGGAAATGCATCGAGCGCCGGCAGCCCGGGGACGAACGCACGAGGCTCCCCATCGACCTCCGAATAATCGTCCGACGGCCGGCCGATATTCGACGCCCGGCGCGATAACCGCGGCTTGCCCTCCTCATGCTCGATTGCATCCGCTTGCGGTGTCAGCCCGACATCCGCCACCACCGTACCCTGCCTCGATCCCGCGACGAAGCCCTCCGCTGCCAGTTGCTCATAGGCATAAAGGACGGAATTTCTCGCGACGCCGAGCTCCTCGGCCAGCACGCGCGATGCGGGAAGCCGCGTTCCAGACGCGATCGTCCCGCGCAAAATCGCAGCTCGCAAGCACGCATAAAGCCGCTGCTGTCGGGACTGACGGGCGTCCGCACTCCCTTGCACTTCGCGTGCGTATTCGGCGAACATCAACACGTAGTCCATCGCGGCTCCATCGGTGGCATCGGTGGCATCGGTGGCATCGAATCGTGGCCCCAAAATATCGTCGTTTCGTGGGTCTACCCATGGTGCCACGTTTTTTCTACGCTTGGCGTTTTACGAACCACAACGAGGCAACGATGTCCGCGGAAGAAACGAATTCGCCAAGCTCTACCCGTACGCGCGTGAGGCGCGTACCGCAACGGGGCCGATACGATCGCGCCACGCTCGAGGCGATCGTCGACGATGCCTACGTCTGCCATATCGCCTTCGCCGATTCGGAGGGCGTGCACAACATCCCCACCGCATGCTGGCGGGAGGGCAACCATCTATACGTGCATGGTTCGAACGGCAGCCGCATGCTCAAACTCGCGGCCGACGGAGCACAGGTGTGCATCACCGTCATGCATCTGGACGGGCTCGTCCTCGCGCGCTCGGCGTTCAATCATTCCATGAACTACCGCTGCGCGATCATCTACGGCGTATTCGAGGTCGTGCCCGAATCGCAGAAGGCCGCCACACTCGATGCGTTCATGGAAACGCTCGCTCCCGGGCGGTCGCGACATGCGCGTCCCGGCAACGCGAAGGAACTCGCAGCCACCACGGTGCTGCGTATCGCGCTCGACGAAGCCTCGTGCAAGGTCCGCACGGGCGGCCCGAATGACGACGAGGAAGATTTGGAGTTGCCCGTATGGGCTGGCGTACTGCCCTTGGCGCTCGCACCGCGGGCGCCAATCGCCGCGGCCTCACCGGGCGAGACGCCCCGTTACGTGCTCGACTGGCACGAAGCGGCGAAAGCATGAATACTGCCCTCGGAAGCGCGCAAAGACCAGGAGAAACCATGAGCCCGACATGCGATGCCTCGCCGATCCTCAATGAGTTCGATCAGCCGATCGGTCCTTCGCTGCCCGACTGGACGCCGCGCGAGTGGCCGCCGCGCACGCCGATCGATGGGCGCCTGTGCCGGATCGAGCCGCTCGACGTCGACCGACATGGCCCCGCGCTGTGGCGTTCGTTCAGCATGGCGCCCGATACGCGCGATTGGACCTACATGGCGAACGCCGAGCCACTCACCGACGAAGCGCGTTTGCGCGCATACCTCGAGCGGAACGCGGCCAGCACGGACGCGCTGCATCATGCCATCGTCGATCGTGTGTCGAACGAGGCGCTCGGCACCTTCGCACTGATGCGTATCGACTGCGCGAACGGTGTCATCGAGGTCGGCCACGTGGCGTATTCGCCCCGGCTGAAACAAACGACCCTGGCCACCGAGGCGATGTATCTGCTGATGCGACGTGTCTTCGACGAGCTCGGCTACCGCCGCTTCGAATGGAAGTGCGACAGTCTGAATGCACCGTCGCGCGCTGCCGCGCTGCGCTATGGCTTCCAGTATGAAGGCTGCTTTCGCCAGGCGATCGTCTATAAGGGCCGTTCGCGCGATACGGCCTGGTTTTCGATCATCGATCGCGAATGGCCTGCCATCAAGGCAGGTTTCGAGCACTGGCTGGCACCGGAGAACTTCGATGCCGAGGGACGCCAGCGCCTGTCGCTTCGCGCATTGATCGAATCGCAGCGCGGCGGCGCGTGAACTGCGGGCGTCGCCGCGCTGGGCATCGATCACTGATGCTGCTGTTTTTGCTGCAGATATTGCCGCACGTCGCTCAATGAAACGCGCCCGGTATGCGCGGTGTCGATTTCATCGAAGTGCCGGGCGATGTATCCCAGCCCGTTTTGCTGCGCCTGGGCCTTGGTGATGGCCGCACCGTTGCTGAGTGCCGAATGCGCGCCGAGGCGCGCTTCGAGCCGCTGTTGAGCTTGTTGCTTGAGCAGCGCACCCGTCGACGGCGCGACGGGTGCGACGCGCTCGCGCGGGAAATACGGGCCGTCCACGCCGCCGCCGGGATGCGCGGGTGTGACCGGAGCGACGGCCTGAGGTGTCGCCTGGGCACTGGCTGCCGCCAGGCAAACAGCGATCAGGACAGCGCCACGTCGGATATCGATTGGAGACATGTTGAGCTCTCGATAGATAAGTGTCCGAATTGACCGCGATCGCGGGCTAGAGTGCCGAAGTCTGCGCGGTCTCGGTCGGCGTGCCGGCCGGCGCCTCGTCGCGCCACGGCGGAGGCAGCATCCAGAGGCCAAGCGCGCCTGGAATCCACTGCCCCCGATAGAAATCAGCCAGTTGGACCTTCATCTGCGGACGCGCCGTGTCGTCAAGGTAAATCATATGCCCCCCGGGGTAGAACGTGACCTGCAGATTGGGGAACAGGCCAGCTACCGTCTGCAAACGAGCCAACTGCTTCTCGGTGTTGAAGAAGGGCGTCGCGAGATCATGGTAGCCGTTCAGCGAGAGCACTTTCAGTTGCGGATTAAGCGTCAGCGCAGCCAGCAGATCCGGCACCGTGTCCGGCAACGGCTGGCCGTCATGCGAGAAGTCCCACACCTGGATGATCTCGTCGTTGAGCGGCATGAACGTGGCGTTCGGCGCGCTATAGCCAAGGTAGTCCGGCATTTGCGTTGCCAGTGCGTTCGCGAATGGCTGCGCGATGAGAATGTCGGACGGGTCGGAATCGGCTTGCAGGCGCGGATCGGAGTTCGGCAGCGACACGCGTCCGTCGTAACGACCGATCGTCGTCCCGGGCAACAATGCCGTGAAGAACGGGTTCACGTTGAAGTAACCGTTCAACGCCTGCATCGTCATGCCCGAGCTCCAGGTCCACGACGACAGTACGTTCTGATTCGGCAGTACGGGCTTGCCCAGCGCGTCGGGAATGCCCAGTTGGCTGAGCACCCAGGTCTGCGCGTATTTGCGGAACTGCCGATATTCGCCGGTCACGAACGTCGCGACTTGCCAGGCATAGACGCCGGGATCGACCGGCGCGGGCTGGACCTGGTTATAGTAGGCCGCGACTTCCGCATAGGCCGGCAGATAGCCGCTCAACGTATCGGTGTCCAGCGCAAGCGCGCTCGTCGAATTCGTGATCGCCACCGCTTCGATGGCATCGGCGAAGTAATTCAGAATCGACGACTGCAGGACAATGCCAGACAAATGCACGCCGGCCGATTCCAACGCAAGCGCGAGCATATCGGTGCGCGGCGTGCCGTACGACTCGCCGAAGAGATAAAGGGGCGAATCACCGCGGTTGTTCGCCGCCAGATAACGCCTGATGAAATCACGCATGACGCCGACATCGGAATCGCAACCCCAGAACGTTTGATTCATGTACGGCAAGATGGCCTCTGAGAGGCCCGTACCGGGGGGATCGATGAAGACCATATCGGTCGTATCGATGAGGCTTTGCTCGTTGTTGACGAGCGGATAGTTGGGCCAGTTCGTCAGCAGCGGGTCCGGGGTGGCGACACGCGTCGGCGCGAACGATCCAAGCCGCAGCCAGATCGACGAAGAGCCCGGCCCGCCGTTATAGAAGAACGTCACAGGGCGCGGCGTGCCGTTCGTGCTCGGCACGGTATACGCCACGTATGACATCGTCGCTTCGGGCTTGCCATTCGCGTCGGATGCGGTCAAATGGCCCGTGGTCGTCGTGTAATTGAGCGTCTTCCCGCCGGACGTCCATTGGTAATGCATGACAGCGGATTTCTCAGCGACTTGCGACGCATCGAGGCCGTCTTTCGCATGCGGTGAATAGGCAATTGGATCGGTATAGGGCTGATTCGCCGTCTGCACCTGATTGGCGAGCTGGCTTGCGCCCGCGCTCGCGTGCATTGCACTCGATGCCGCGGATGACCCGCCATCTCCGCCGCCACAGGCTGAGAGAATCGTCGTTGCCATCACCAATGCGCCGAGCCAGATGAAGTGTCCCTGGCGGCCCGCGCTACTGGCGCTACAGCTGAGGTCCGGTCTCATGTCTGTCCTTCATGGTTGAACGGGCCGACGGCGAACAACAGACAAGCCGATTTCCAGCCCGTCATTTTCAATAAAAAATACGAGCACTTACCGACTAAATCAGCATTTCTATGCGAATCAGAGGTTGTTATTACTTCACTACCATTTTTGGGAGTGTCCGACTTTCCATTCAACGATAGTGAAACTAGATTTAAGGTTTGACTTTGTCAAGACGGTCGATCGTAAACAATGCTCAATTCAAGGCGCTTCTCTATTCTTTCAATTTGTCAGATTCAAAAGGAGCGCATATCGAGGCATATCGAGGCGGGGGCTTGCGATTCGATGACACCTGGCAAGGAGGAATTCCGCGGAACGCTATTTTTGTGTTTTTGATGGCCGAACGAGCGGCACTTGTGAAGAGGCCAGGTTGCACGCGCTTGGAGGCGCGGCACCTGGCCATGGACGAGGTCAGGTCAACGCATGTTCCGCGATTACTGCGGCGGCTGCATTGTCGACGGCTGAGCTGATTCCGGGGCGGGCTCCATCGAGCGTCCGGATTGCGACGTGCCGCTCGTCGCACCGCCGATGCCGGTCTGCGCGGCGCCTTGCGCGCGCGCTTCAGCGGCCTGGATATCGTTTGGGTACTGCGCGTTTTCGCCGGCAGCCGGGCTATAGCCCGCCGCCTCGAGTTGACGCAGGTCGTTTTGAACTTGCTCTCGAGTCACCGGACCGTTGGTTTGCTGCGCGAGCGCGAATGCAGGCAGCGCGAGCGCGGACGAGATAACGACAGTACGGAATAAACCGTTCATGATCGACATACCTCCGTAGTTTCGGCCACGGGCCAAGTGGCATTCGAAAAGTGGCGCTATCCAGGATAGTCGACGAAACTTAAGAAACGACGAGCAGTTCATTACCGCTTTATCACCGATTATTTCGGGGGCGAATCAACTTGGGTCTGTCGGAATCGGGCCCTACCGCAATGTTGGCTCAGGCGCGCGACTTGCTGTCTTTTTCACGCTGGACGACCGAACGGAGCACACCATGAATCAGACGAGAAACGATACCCAGCAGGCCGATTTCAAGCACCCGAAACCCGCGCACCATAACGACGACGCGCGCAGCAAGATGCCCGAACGCGGCGATCAGGCACGCAAGCAGTCACCCGCCGACAAGCCAGGCAAGAAGCCGGGCGAAGGCGAAACGCCGGTGGGCTGACGCGCATGACTTGGCAAGCGGCATGCGGCCCGCAGCAAGCACGGCGTCCCCATGTCGCTGCCCGATTGGTAAAGGAAGCCCAACGCCGCACGCGCGCCTCGAGCGACGCAGCCATCAATCGGCCTTGATCTCGCGGTCGTCCGCAAATGCTTGCAACGCGTCGCCGGTCAACCGATAGCGGACCCATTCGCTCTGCGGTTTCGCGCCAACGGATTCATAGAACCGAATGGCGGGTTCGTTCCAATCGAGCACGCTCCATTCGAAACGTCCGCATCCCGTAGCGACGGCAATTCTGGCGAGATCGTGCAGCAAGTGCTTGCCGGCGCCCGCGCCGCGAAAGCGCGGTGTGACGTAAAGGTCCTCCAGGTACAGGCCTTTACGCCCCTGCCATGTCGAAAAGGAAAAGAAGTAAAGGGCAAAACCAGCAGGCTGCCCATCCACTTCGCAGATGCGCGCACGAATGTGCGCGCCGTCGCCGAAAAGACCGCTCCTGATCGAATCGACCGTCGCAACGACCTGATCGGCAGCCTTCTCGTAAGTTGCCAATTCCTTGATGAAGTCGAGGATGACGGACGCATCGGCGGGTATCGCGTCCCGTATCGCAATTTCCATTCGCTTATTGACTCCTGTGTTGGGTTGCGAATTCTTCGCTAGAGCATGTTACCTTTGGTTTCGTTGTGCAGGAACTGCCGTTCCGGAGAACCCCAAATGCGCCAAGCCCTCGAACATCTGCATGTCGGAACGCGCGGCCGAGGACTCGTCGAGATTACGACGGAGGTTAGCGAGTTCGTCGATCGCCAGCCGATCGACAACGGCTTGCTCACCGTTTTTTGCCGCCATACTTCGGCCTCGCTGCTCATACAGGAAAATGCCGATCCTTCGGTGCGCCGCGATCTCGAGCGCTACTTCGAGACCGTCGCACCCGAGGACCCGAACCGGTACGAGCATGACACCGAAGGCCCGGATGACATGCCTGCACATCTGCGCGCCGCGCTGACACAAGTCCAGTTGACCATCCCACTCGAAAATGGCCGGCTCGCACTGGGCAGCTGGCAAGGCATCTACGTGTTCGAACACCGGCGGCAACCGCATACGCGCGATATCGTGCTCCACCTCATCGGGCAATAGTGGCAGCGTTGGTTCCTGCCTCGACGGATCACTGTGTCTCGGAATGCTGACACTTTGCTCCCTCGACAAACGCGAGCGGGGGCCCACGGCGGCCCTTCGACAGCCGGCATCAACATTGCATTCACCGCCCCCTTCGATTGCCGGAATACGGATGTTCAATCGTTTGTCGTTGCACTTTCAAAAGGAGTCGATTCCATGCCCATTGATATGACCTTTCGCGCGGGCGAAGCTACCGTTTTCGCGGCGCCGGGCCAGGCCACCGATGCGATGCCCGAGATTTTGATCGGCCGCGTCGACGGCCCGGTCGGGCACGCCTTCGCCAATATGATGGCCCAGACGAAAGGCCATACGGCGATGTTCGCCATTCGAGCCTGCAACCAAATGGTGCGTCCGGCCACGATCATGGTCCCGAAGGTGACATTGAAGGATATGGCCACCATCGAGCTTTTCGGCGGCGTCGTGCAATCGGCCACCGCGGATGCCGTCGTCGATTGCCTGATCGAAGGCATCCTGCCCAAAGATCAGGCCAACGAGCTATGCATCATCAGCCTCGTCTGGATCGATCCGCGGTGCGTGACGGATCCGGATTTCGACAAGAAGGATATGTATCGCACCAACTACGAAGCAACCAAGCTCGCCATCCAACGCGCCATGTCGAACGAGCCGAGCGTCGAGACGCTGATCGCCAATCGTCATGCGATCAAGCACGATATGGATGACTGGAGCTGAAAACGGTAAGCGGCGGCAAGCGGCGCGGTAAACGCTGAACGACGAACGACGAACGACGAACGACGAACGGCAGGCATCGCTCGAATGGAGCGGTGCCCGCCGATCGTTTTTTTCTCTTGCGGTTTTCGGACCCGCCTCAGGCAAGCGCGGCTTCGGCTTCCCGGTTCGCAGGCACGCTGACCGGCTGCCCGGTGCCGCTGCGAATCAGGTAATCGAATGCACCCAACGACGCCTTGGCCCCTTCGCCGACGGCAATCACGATCTGCTTGAACGGGGTCGTCGTAACGTCACCGGCCGCGAACACACCCGGCAGCGACGTCGCGCCTTTCGCATCGACGATGATTTCGCCGTGCGAGGAGAGCTCGATGGTGCCCTTCAACCATTCGGTGTTCGGAACGAGTCCGATCTGCACGAACACGCCTTCGAGTTCGATGCGCTTCGCCTCGGTCGAACGCAAGTCGTTATAGCTGAGCGCCGTCACTTTCTTGCCGTCGCCTTCGATCTGCGTCGTCTGTGCCCGCGTCACGACCGTCACGTTCGAAAGGCTGCGCAGCTTGCGTTGCAGCACTTCGTCCGCGCGCAGCGTTTCGCCGTATTCAAGCAACGTGACTTCCCGAACGATGCCGGCGAGATCGATCGCCGCTTCGACACCCGAATTGCCGCCGCCGATGACGGCCACGCGCTTGCCTTTGAAGAGCGGACCGTCGCAGTGCGGACAGTACGCCACACCGCGATTGCGATACTCGCGCTCGCCTGGCACACCGATTTCGCGCCAGCGCGCGCCAGTGGCCAGCACCACAGTCCTCGCCTTCAGCACCGCACCGTTGGCCAGATGAATTTCGTTGATTTCCCCGGGCACGAGCGCCTGCGCCCGCTGCGCGTCCATGATGTCGACTTCGTAGCGCTTCACGTGTTCTTCCAGCGCGGCGGCGAACTTGGGACCTTCCGTTTCCTGCACCGAAACGAAATTCTCGATGGCGAGCGTATCGAGTACCTGACCACCGAAACGCTCGGCCGCGACACCCGTCGCGATACCTTTGCGCGCGGCATAAATTGCGGCCGCGGCGCCCGCGGGGCCGCCACCGACGATGAGCATATCGAAAACAGGTTTGTTCTCGAGCGCCTTGGCGGCCTTCGCGCCGGCGTTGCCGTCGAGCTTGGCGAGAATCTCCTTGACGCCGCTGCGGCCTTGCCCGAATACCGCGCCGTTGAGGAACATCGTGGGCACGGCCATGATCTGGCGCGACTCGACTTCGTGTTGAAACAGCGCACCATCGATCGCGATATGACGGATGCGCGGATTGACGAGCGCCATGACGTTCAGCGCTTGCACCACCTCCGGACAGTTCTGGCAGCTCAGCGAGAAATACGTTTCGAACGTGTAATCGCCGTCGAGCTCGCGGATCTGGTCGATCACCGCTTGCTCGAGCTTGATGGGGTGCCCGCCCACCTGAAGCAGCGCGAGCACGAGCGACGTGAATTCGTGCCCCATTGGAATGCCGGCAAACCGGATGCTCGCGGCTTTGCCGGGCTCGCCGATCGAAAACGACGGTTTGCGTTCGTCGTCGTCACGCCGTTCGATGACGGCGACGCGTTCGGTCAGCGTGGCGATCTCGCGCAACAGCGCGAGCAGCTCTTGCGATTTGGCCGAGTCGTCGACCGATGCGACGATCTCGATAGGCCGCGTGACTTTGTCCAAATATGATTTCAGTTGGGTCTTGAGATTCGCGTCAAGCATGGCTGATCCGGTATGTCGAATGGGGCGGAAAGAGGCAGGCTGCACGCGGCGCCATCGAGCAGACGGCGCCGCATCCAGCCGGGCGGGAAAGGCTTAGATCTTGCCGACGAGGTCGAGCGACGGCGTCAGCGTTTCGGCGCCGGGCGTCCACTTCGCGGGGCAGACTTCGCCCGGGTGAGCCGCAATGTATTGCGCAGCTTGCACCTTGCGCAGCAGTTCGCCTGCATCGCGGCCGATGCCGTTGTCATGGATTTCGCACAGCTTGATTTGGCCTTCGGGGTTGATGACGAAGGTGCCGCGCAATGCCAGACCTTCTTCCTCGATCAGGACATCGAAGTTTTGCGCAATCGCACGCGTCGGGTCCGCGATCATCGGATATTTGATCTTGCCGATCGTGTCCGACGTGTCGTGCCACGCCTTGTGGGTGAAATGGGTGTCGGTCGACACGCTGTAGATTTCGACGCCAAGCTTCTGGAATTCGGCATAACGATCAGCCAGATCGCCGAGCTCCGTCGGGCAGACAAACGTGAAATCGGCCGGGTAGAAGAAAACGACGGACCACTTGCCCTTGAACGTCTCGTCCGTGACCGTCACGAAGTCGCCATTGTGATAAGCGGTGGCCTTGAACGGCTTGACTTGGCTGTTGATGATCGACATTTCGCGTACATCCTCTGGTTGGGTTGGAAAGTGAGTGCAGTATGGCCCGAAGCTATCGATCCGTGAATTTGATTGTCAGTATCAATCGGATTGAGGGAAGCTATCGGTCCCATTGCGCCAACCAGACTGCGGCCCGCGGGACGGGCCGCAGCGTTTTTACTCGGCCTCCGCGGCCGCGTTCGCCTCCCCGAGTTCGCGCGCAAATGCGGTCGCCGCACGAGCGGCGATCTCGTTCCTGATAGCGGGATTCGCGAAGTCTGCGTCGCTGTAGCTTGACCCATCCCCACGCACAAGTCCGAATCCTTCCGCGACGATCTGTGCGACGAGCGGGTCGTCGCGTGCCATGTCCCAGTCGCTCGGCGCATCGCTCGGCTTCATCAGCGCGACCTCGTCGAACCCTGCATGTAACTCACCCTTATACCGGGCCGCTTCGACGATCTTGGCTGCATCAACGCCCGGCTGGCCGGTTGCCGCCCAGTCGCGGAAATAGTCGTCATAGCTCTGGCTGGCGGCCACGAGTGCGTCTTTGTCGAACGCAGGGCTGCCGGGGTTGGGGCGGTAGACGAAATGCAGATGCCAATTGCCGGTGTTGCCGTCAGGAGTTACATCAGGCTGTGCGTGCACGGGTACGAGGCGCTCATCATTTGTTTGCCCCATGACGACTAGCGCGCCGGCACGGTCATAAATCCGGTTCCGTTGAATCGTGTAGAGGCGGTCCTCCGCAGTCTCGCCGCGCCCCTTCGGATCGATTTCCCACACTGCCCCGAGCATTGCCTTGTCGTCGCCCGTCGTTTGGTTATGCTTGGCGACCGCCGCCATAGCCGATGCATTGACAAAGCCCAGCATCACATGCAGCATCCCATGGCCGCGAAATTCGTCTTGGACGGCAAGATACTCGGCAAAACTGACCATGCCGTTTTTGCCGGCATCGAGCGTGCCGCCTTGCGCGAATGCGAGTGGCCGGCGCTTGTCTTCGGATTCCCCCGGCAGCTTGCCCGTATAGCAGAGCGTGAAACGCTTGCCGTCCAGTTCCGTGCCGGCCGCCTTTCGATTTGCCATTGCCGCCTGGATCGTCTTGACAGGAACTGCCTCGGCGGCCGGGAAGTTTTCCATGTAAATCTGTTCGAAGACTTTGCTGTCTGCCGGGCTCAATTGGCCGTTCTCGTCGACAATTGCGATTTCCGCCCTCAAACCCAGATTTTTTATCGCGCTCAGCATTTGTTCGCGCTGGTGGGTGTCGATCGCCGCGTCGAGCGGATCGATGTCGCCGAGCAAAGTCTTTAGATTGGGACCCATTGCACGTGCGACAGCAGCTTTTTCAGCGGCCTGCGTCAGCGCGCTTCTCACACGCTGACCGCCCGGCAATCGTCCGATCCAGGCCGCATCTGACGCAGCCGTCAAAGGACGATGCGCCGCCATTGTCAGCCGGTCGGATGCAGTTCTCCATGCTGCCGATCGTCGTGCCGCCGTCGCGGCGTCCGCAGCTGCCCCAGTAACTGCGGAGGCTATCGGTCGAGCTTTCGACGCGATCTCGCCAAGCCTTCCTCGTACCGATCGAACCGAAGCCTTCGACGAATCGGATTTCTCGTCCGGTTGCGGGCCGGATACGACAGGCTGCTCTTGACCACCCCTTACGCGGCTAACTTCGCTCATCTGCGACCTCCCATGGAGCGGACCGTTATCCGCGTTCGAGTGGCCGAATTGTGCAGCGAAAGCGCACACGTGTTTTTTCTGCCCTTCGGTCTTCCCTACGGCCGTTCGGTTTCCATTACAAAACGAAAGCTCGGCCTTCAGAGGTTCCGGACAACCGCCAATACGAACAACATGTTGACCACGCCGTGCATGGCGATCGGCAGCGCAAGCCCTTTAGTTTTCCTCACTAACCATCCGGCGATCAGCGCGAGGACGAATCGTTGCCCGAAGTGCGACATATCGTTGTGAAGCGCCGCAAAAAGCGCGGCCTGCATGACGTTGGCCCACCCGAAGCTGATATGGCGAGACAATCCTCCGAGCAAGCAACCCCGAAAAATCAGTTCCTCGACAATGGGCACGGCCACCGCAAAGATCAGCAACGGCAGGGCCAGACCGCCTATCGAATGCGCGCCCGTAACGCATGCCAATTGCCAGGCGACACCGGGGCCTCCGGTCGGCATCGCGTGACGGCTGGCGACAAAATTCAATAGGCACCACCCGAGATAGAGCGCGGGCGGGACGAACCAGGCTTTTTTCCATTCGCCGCTGCCGAGCCATTCGCGCCGCGAGAAACGCACTGCCACCCATGCGAGACCCAGCGCCATGACGGCGAGCGACCAGATGTACGAGATCGCCACGCCCTGTTGCCAGCCCTCGCGCAGCACCGTGCCGTGAGCCGGCGATAGCGATGCGGTACCCACGCGAAATCCGCCGAACACATACAGGGCGAAATACATCGACGACAAAGCCCACCACGCATGCCGCAAACCGATGCGCCCGAAAAGCGGCTCGCTGACCTTTTTTGCCCGTGCGCGCAAGAGGCCGCGATAGTGAGCGGGAAACAACAGCAAACCTGGTGCGGCAACCAACAGGACCGTGTACAAGATCAACGCGCCGGCGAACGGCAAGAGATCGGCACGCATCAGCATCTTCGGGGAGAGATCGAGCAAGCGCGCGTAGGCGGGAACGAGCGGCATCGCTTGGTGCGTCCGGTCGTATTCGTCGCGTAAAAGATCGGCCGCCGCGAGCGAATTGCCCGCATTGAACGCAACATCGAGTCGAATCTGGCGATTTTGCGGTGTCATAAATTTCGATGGCTGCTTTTGCGCGGCGAGCGCCGCCTCGGCGCCCGCCACATCGCCGGCCCGAAACAACGCGCGCGCCGACGTATAGGCATCGATCTTCAATCCGGCATGCCGGGCTCGCATGAGTTCGTCGCGTGCCTGCGCCCCCGGGAACAGTTCAGCCGCCGTATTGATGCGTTGGGCTTCGAGCCAGATTGTCTTCGCGACAGGCGCACTGGCCAGCAACCGCTGCGCCTCGTCACTGCGCCTCGAGCGCACGAGATAGCGCAGCGCCTCGACGAGGCACGGGTTCGACGGATCGAGTTCGACCGCGCGCAGCGCTTGCTCGCCCGCGTGCTTCTCGTCCTTCACTGCCGAATAGGCGCGCGAAAGCGCCGCATGAAGCCGCGTACGCTGCGCCGGAGTCCATTCCGAGGAGTGCGCGAGCAACGGCTCGCCCTTAGCAAGCGCGTCTTTGCCGTAGCGATGCTCGAGCACGAAAAGCGCGGCCTCGGGTTGACCTGGAAAGCGCTCGTCGAGCATATGCTGGCAGGCCGTGAAATCGTTCGCCGCCGCATCGCTCCACTCCAGGTCTTCCGACCACGCGAAGCGTTGAATGAACCCGCATTGCGCCACTGCAAGCGCGACATCATGCGGATGTTGCACGAGCCCGGCGCGATAAGCGTCGAGAACCGACCGATAACTGTCGCGCTGATGCTCGGACACGATACCGGCCGCCCGCTCCGGGGATTGCAATAGATCGGGCGCCGGGGCGATCGTATCCGTCCCGTTCGCCGATGCGCCGAGCGCATAGCAACACGCCAGCGCGGCGATCGTTTTCAGTATCCCCCGGAGCATCGTTTTTCCCCCGCAAGCCGTTCGTCAAATCCGAATTGCAGCGTCGTCGCGCGACGGGCGGCGCATCGTCCCACGTCGTCTGTTAACGGCGACATTCATCCGATCTTTAACGATCGTCAATGCGGCGCGATTTGGCGATTTATGCGGCTCGGGAACACCGCATACAACTGGCGTGGTGAAGGCGATTTAACGGCACCCTTTCTACGAGGATCAGCGTCGCCGGGACAGAGGTGCCTGTCTACCATAAGCTCCGGTCCGGCCATCGCTGTCGCGAACGCGGCGCCCCGCCGCGGCACTCACATTCGTTCCAAAACGGACCGATCCGATCTTCCGACGCGCTTCGAGCGTTGCGCGCTGCAGTTCGCCGCGCAGCGCATGTCGTCGCTCGTCTTCAACTTTCTTCGAAAAAGGTCATACATGATGGAAACAACGCCGATTGGAAAAGCCGCAAAGCGCGCCGGAAAGCGCTTGTCCCGCACATCGACACTGCTCGTTGCAATCGCGTCGCTCGGGCTGTCATCGTTCGTTTGCGATAACGCGTTCGCCCAGGCGAGCGCTGCGACGACTTGCCAGTCCGTCGCGGTACCGGTAGCGCTGGCCGAGGGCGGGCCCAAGGGCTATTCCGTTTCCGGCAAGCTCTGCCTGCCGCCATCGGGCCAAGCCAATTCGGTCATCCTGACCGTGCACGGAGCCACGTACGATCACCACTACTGGGATTGGCCGTATGTTCCCCAAGTCTATTCGTATCGCAATTTCATGACGAACGCGGGCTACGCCGTATTCGTCTATGACCGGATCGGCGACGGGCTCAGTTCGCACCCGGTGAGCACCGATATCTCGGTCAACTCGAACGGTTATGTCGCGCACGAGCTGGTGCAGGCGCTACGACAAGGTCAGATCAACGGCTATACGTTCAAGCATGTCGTTCTCGCCGGTCATTCGCTCGGATCCTATACGTCGTGGGTCGAAGCCGGCCAATATCGCGACGTCGATGCCGTCATCCTGACCGGCATTGGACACAAGATGAGTTCGACGATCGGCACCCTCCTTTCGCAGGACATCTACCCGGCACAGCAGGATCCCGCGTTCCAAAATATGGACCTCGACGCCGGCTATCTGACCACGCGGCCCGGCGCACGAAAGGCGATGTTCTATTACCCGGCGACGACCGATCCGAATGTCGTTCAACTCGACGAAAAGACGAAGCAGACGGCCACGCAAACCGAACTCAATGGGGTATTTGCAACGGGCCAAGGTTCGGCGACGTATTACTCGGCCTTCATCAACGTGCCGATTCTCATCGTCGACGGGCAAGACGACGTGATCTTTTGCGGCAATGGTGCCGCCGATTGTTCGACCTCCGCGTCGCTGCAAAGCGCCGAACGACCGTATTACAGCGCGAGCCCAAGCGTGACGTCGTTCGTCGTTCCCGCTTCGGGACACGACATCAATCTCGAAGTTACGGCGCCGCTCTGGTATAGCGCTTCGCTGGGATGGTTGCTGTCGACGGCAAAGATTACGCCCTGAGTTGGGTGCGATACGTTACGCGTACTGAAAAATTGCTGCCCCTTCGAGGCGGCAGTCGGCTGGCGCCCTCTGGGGCGCCAGCGCGCTTATGCGCCACTGCAACCATGACCCCGATTACGAATCGGTGGGCCGAGGGATTTGTGAGGCAAGGTGAGGTCGCCTTTGCCGCCGCCGAGCGATTCTGTCTTCGAGTGTTTCAGCGTAGCTGCGGTCGGGCTCCGGAGCAGGCGGCAACGACAACGAGACCGGACTAAACGGATGCAGGCGCCGAGGCCGGTCATGAATACCGCGGGCTTGTTGCCGGCTTCCGCTCGCTTGCGACGATGGTGGGACCGAGGCGGGCGTCGTCGCGATCGTCGATTGGCGCGAGCCGGTCGTCGACGCGCGAGTACCTCCACCTCGCCGGATGCTCGGCGTTTGCTCCCTGGCGGACAGCATGCTGCCAACTACCGATACGAGCTCTGAAAAAGCGGGATCGCGTTCCCTTTCGTCCTCCGGGAGCATCGAGAGCCGCCCGAGCTCCGACGCGAGTTCCGCATTCTGCGTACTGCGCGTGCTGCCCGCCTCGGATAGCGCTTCCACGACGCTTGGCAGCGCAGGACGGAATTGGCTGGGCGCCCCCGTCGCGCCCGAGCGCGTACTGCTCGATGAAGGCCTGCTATATCGCGATCGACTACCGCCCGCTTCGGAGACATTGCTGCCCGCTTCAGAGAGACGGCCGGTCAAGGCGGTCGACCGAACCCGGTTTCTCACCGATTCGGTATCGCGCCCGGACACGGACGTGCGGCCGCTCGTATCCGTCGATGCGCCGGGTCGCGTAGAACGGTTGCTCGATTCAGCGTACTCGGACGCCACCGAGCCAAGTTCGCTGTTCGCGGCATGGCGCGACCGAAATGCATCGAATCGGCTGTCCGACGAGCGCATGCGTCGTTGAGACGAAACGTCGGATCGATCGGTCCGGGAGTCATTTGCTTGGGAGTGATAAGGGTTTGAATTGGATGAGCCACCGACTCTTCTCATAGTGTTCCTCTCGTGACAAAAAACCGACGCTGATTCGATGGCAAACGACGGCGATTCGAGGGAATCGACGCTCGAATGTCGGTTCGCTCAGCGGGGTGAATCGGAGATTATTCAGTCGCCCGGTTCGCAATTACGCCACGCACGGAGAGAATCCGGCGACAGCAGCGAACAACTCGTTTCGTTTCGCCGGCATCCCCGCAATTTCGTCGCGAGTCGGAGCTCCGCGAACCCCGCTTACCGAGAATAGCCGACTCGCCGAAGGCTCTGCTTCGATCGACGAGTTCAAACCTTTTTGCAAGAAAAATCATGTATCCGCATCCTCTCCCAGCAAGCACTGAAAACGCGATAAGGCAACAATATGGTTAATAACATCGGCGGTTCATCAGGTTCGCACTCCACTTATTACTCCCAAGCCAACGACGCCTCTTCGAACCGATCCAATTCCGGATCGCAGAGGCGCACACGCTCGTCCAACGGGCAATTCGGCTCGCTCGCGGTACGCCAGAATACGTTGAGCGAGTTCGGTTCGGTCGCCTCTGGCGGACCGCTGGACTATTCGGACTATGCCGGCAATCCCTATTACGACCAGAACGAATACTCGCAATGGGCCGGCAGCGTGCGTACGCCCAGCACTTCGAGTGCGGGATCGTTCGCTTCGGCCGATAACCGATCGTTCGACAACCGATCTACCGCGAGCTCCATAAGCTCCATAGCGTCGTCGCACCTGCCGCCATCTACTGCGAGCTCCATAGCGTCGTCGCACCTGCCGCTATCTTCGCACTCGGGATCGTCGAGCCAAAAATCGCGACGCTCGCGCTCCGATGTCAGCGTGGCACTGTCTGAAGCCGGCAGCCGACATTCGTCGCAGGGGCATCTGCCGACGCGCTTTAGCGATCGCGGCTCGATAGCCAGCAGCTTGAACGACTCCGAACGCGCTGCCATTGCCACCGCGATGGACGGAGGACGCTTCCGCGGGTTCCCTCTCGCACCTACCGGGAGCGGCACGAGTACGCTGCATTCGATCTCCGACAAGCTGTCGGAAGCCGGAAGCAGCGTCAGTTCCCTGCATACGATTTCTGACAATCCATCGAAGTCCGGAAGCAGCGTCAGTTCCCTGCACACGATTTCGGACAATCCATCGAAGTCCGGAAGCAGCGTCAGTTCCCTGCACACGATTTCGGACAAGCCGTCGAGGTCCGGAAGCAGCGTCAGTTCCCTGCACTCGATTTCGGACAATCTGTCCGAGGCCGGAAGCCGCAGCAGTAGCGTTGAGCGCGCGGAACTCGTGGAGCGCCTGAACCGAGCGCGCGACATTGACTGGTCTTCTGTCCCGGCGAACAGCGCCTCCATGACGTGGCAACCCGATGTCGAGTTGAGCGTATCCGATATCACGCCGTCAACGGCCGTAACGGAGGCGCCTCCGCCCTCGCGCCGCCCGCCTCCGCTCCCTTCGCGACTTCGCACTGTCAGATTCGCCGATAGCAGCACGGCCTCCGTCGCACCCTCGTACCAGCCATCCGTTGCGCCCTCTCGGCGCGGCCCGTCGATCTATGGCCAACAACCCCCGCTGAAACGGTTCTTCAATTCGCTGAACCCGAGGCGATGAGCTGATCGACAGGACGTGAGCGTCGAGCCCAGTTCCTCGGCTTGACACTCGCGCCACCCGGCTTGTCCACAACACCCGCATGCCTATCGCATGGCGGGTCGGATACCTGCATCCGGCGTTCACGCAATGAATTGCCAGGACCGGGTAACGAATCATCAACAAAGCTTTGATGAGGTCACTAAATGTATTGCAAAAAGGTATCGGGCGTTTCGGTCCCGATCAGTTTGTCGAGGCGAAGCGAAAGCAAACGGACGGCCGAGCAGACCCGCCGAGACGATCCACAGTATTTGGAAGCGCTCAATTGGATCAACTCGAGAAGGCGCGGAAACGAGCGCCGCCAGACGGCAGCCGACAGATTGGCCGACGCGAAACCCGGCCAGGATGTCAAGCTCGATCATCTCGCGCTCACGTCCCTGCCCGAATCGCTCATGACGCGAGCAAGCACCGCAAAAAGCATTTCTTTGTCCGGCAACAGTCTGCCGGCCATTCCGCCAGTCGTATTGAGCTTCAGCGAAGTGCAAAGGCTGGACGTGTCGGGCAACGAACTGTCCTTCCTATCGACTCAGATCTCGCAAATGCAGAATCTGCGCTCGTTGGATGCATCGCATAACGCGATCGCCGAGGTCCCCGCGACCATCGGCGCGCTGACGAAGCTCGAATCGTTGAACCTGGGAGACAACGCGCTCCGTGCCGTGACGTCCACGATCGGCAAACTTAGCAAGCTCAAGCAATTGAAACTCAGCGGAAACATGTTGACCGACCTCCCGCTTCAGATCGCTCAGTGCGCATCGCTGCGCGAACTCGACATTTCCCGCAATCACTTCGAGGTGGTGCCGGACACAGTCGGATCGCTCCTCAAATTGCGCACGCTGAAGGCCGATCGGAACCGGCTGACAGATCTGGAGCCGAGCGCGGATCATCCGGACAGCGTAGAGGATCGCGCCATTCCGGAATCGATCGGAAACCTGCCGCATCTGCAGGAATTCGGCGTAGAGGGCAATCCCCTGAGCACATTGCCGAACACTTTCGGTCCTTTCGAATATGCGTCGAGACGCCGCTTCCAGATCACGCGACAAGGAACGAATACGCTCGTTTCGAAAGTTCTTTCGAACAGTCTGAAAATCCGTATAGCGAACACGCCGCTGCCGGAGACGCTGGTAACGGATGGGCGCTTGACAGACGCACCGGGCGCGCCGCCCCCGCCTGTGCCGGTCTACGAGCCGCTCTACCACAAAGAGTCGCCCGCGTTCGTGCAAGCCGACCCGCCTCCCGTCGACGAGCTCGCGCAACGCCCGATCGCGCAGATGGCGCACGTAATGCCCGAACTGTTTGCGGCACAGACGACATCGGGTCCGACGGGCGGCGCCGCGTTCGACCAGTTTGTGCGGCAAACGGCAGGCCACGATATGGCCCACCACGCCCAGCAACAACCACAACCACAGCCGCAGCCACAACCACAACCACAGGCACAGACGCAGCAACCGCCAACGCAGCAAAACGAGGCACCAGCATATAAGGTCTACAGCGAGTCCTCTTCAGAGAGCGACGCGCCATCATTCGCATTCGTGCGCAAACGAACAGCGCCGCCAGTGCAAATGCCCAATGACGCATCCAGTGCGAGTGCCGCAGTAAACGTTCAAACGCCTCCGCCGGCGACTCCTCAGCCGTTCATACCGATGCAAATGGGCTCAGCGTGGCGGCCCAGCGGGTCTTCTTCGGCTACACCGCCGGGAACGGTCGTGCCCCCGTCCACGCAAATCCCTCAACCCCAACCGCAACCGCAACCGGCGCCGGCGCCGGCACAGACCCAGACGTTCCCAACTATGCCGATGAGTACGGGCCTTCCGGCGAGCGGATTTCAGCACACGCCACAGGACCCGCAAGCCGCAGCCTATGCCCAGGCGCTGCAAATCGCGGCCTCGCTGATGCAGCGCCCGGCGACGACGCCGCACGTGCACTCCGCGCCGTTCAACGTGGCGGGCTCCAACGATTCGTGGTTCGATTTTTCGGACCCGGCAATCAATCAGGCGCATCAGCACGAACTGGATATGCTCGGGTTCGAGCAGGTTCAGCACAACACGCTCGACGGGCTCGCCAAGCACTATCGCGAGCGTCTTTACCTGCAAGGCGACCATCTAAAGCAGCGTTTGGAACAGGCGAAATTGCGGGGTTCCATGGGCATTCCCGGGGAAACCGTCGGCATCAACGTATGGCGCGTCGGCATCATGTTGTTCAGGCAACATGTCATTTGCAACTTGGCGGAAACAGTTGCCAACATCAATAAGCAAAAAAAGCTGAACGATCCGAGCCAATCCCATCTGGCCGATGATCCGCTACAGATCGCGCTCGTCTATCAGACCATCGTCTCGCGCGAGCTGCAAATTCTCGGGCTCGAGCCTCTGCGCAAGAACATGGATGAAAACCCGCATTTCAGAAGCATGTTCGCTCACATCGTTTCGCCGGAACGTACCGGGTCCGTCATGCTCGACATCATTCGGGAAGTGCATCGGGCGGAAGACGAAAACGGACGCCGCAAGCTCTCGGCGTTCATTAAGGAACAACCGTTCTGGAAGGAATATCTGGCGAGCCAGCAGTCCGCCTCAACGGCGGCCTGGCGCGGTTCCTACGGATTCTAAGTACGGCGAAAACGACTCGTAGGCCATCGAATGCGACGGCTTGCCACTTGCGGCGATTTCTCATGAAAAAATTAGGACTACTTAATTGTGGCGGCGCACATGCGGTCAATTGCACACCGCCAACGTCTCGAAAAAACGATCGCGGCGCAGCCGCGATCGGAAGGCAGCAGAACGAAGCCGGTTCGCCGCGACGCCTCAACCGGGGCGGGCCGCTCGAAGGACTCAGCGAGCGCCAACGTACCGCGTTCAAGGAAGGCCTCGATGGTTGGGCTGCCAACTACGGGTACCCCACCGAAAGGCGCACCGAGGCGGTGAATCGTCTCGTCGCAGCGGCGCAACAACGCGCCGCCAAGATCGACGTATCGGGTCTTGGCTTGAGGCGATTGCCGACGCAGATTGGCTTGCTCAACAAAACGAAGGCGCTCGACGCGCAGAACAACGACTTGCGGCGGTTGACGAAAGAAGTCGGCGAGATGCATTCGCTTCACAGCCTCGAGCTGCAAGACAATAAGTTGCCATCCCTTCCGCCGGAGATCGGCCAACTGACCAAGCTCACCTATTTGAACCTCGATCGAAACAAGTTGGAGCGGTTGCCGGACACGATCGAAGGGCTCATCAATCTGCGCACGCTTTCCGCGCAAGGCAACCTCCTTTCCGAGGTCCCGGCGTCGATGAAAAATCTGCCGAACCTGAGAGAGCTCAACCTCAAGAACAATCAGATATGGCAACTGCCGAATGGCTGGAGCGAGCTCTTTCACGGGCTCCGGAGCCTCAATCTGTCTTATAACAAGCTCACGGGACTCCCCATCACGTTTGCCAATCCAGCCTACTCGATGACGCTGCATCTCGAGCACAACCGCGACCTCTCGACATTGCCGACGAAATTCGGGGGATTCGAATACGCCAGCGTATTTGAAGATCACACGCTCAGAAATAAAACAGGGAAGATCGTCGTCCACACGCAAAACACCAAGATCCGCCCAGCGCTCGTCCAAAGCGGACGCCTGAAGCCCGGGCGCGGGATCCTGGCCAGCGATCGTCCTGTCCGCGCGAGCGAGCGACCGCCAGCCGTCGGCCAGTATGCGCCGGACCTCGGATCGGTCTATTCCGCGGACGAGTACATACGCGAACACGGTCAACCGGGACAGGTGATCGGACTCGAACGTGTCGGCCAACCGGAACTGCCAGGGGCCGACGCGCTGGGACCGCAACCGGCATGGACCAAGCCCGTCGATGGTTGGCTCGACGAGCGCGCGCACGAGTATGCCGATCGCTACGGCGCCCCGCTGCCCCCGCCACCGGCACCCGCTCAAGCGCCCTATGCGGCCACCTGGGGTGCGTGGCCTCATCTCGGTCTATCGGGGTTCGCCCTTCCGGCCGCGCCGCCTCCGCAATTCAACTTCGATACCCCTGCGGCCGTGCCGCCGAACCTCGATGTCCACGCGCTCGCGAATCTGCTGATGCAGTTCTCTCGGCCGCCGCAACCCAACACGGCGCCGAATGCCGCAGCGGTCCTTTCGTCGCTTCATGCACCGGGGCCGTCGATGGCGGTACCGTCGATGCCATCGACAGCGGCGCAGCCGCAGATGCCCGCGAACGCCACGTCCACGTCGTGGGCCCACTTGGAACAGCCGTTGCGCAGCCCACCGCCTTGGGCCGAGGCCGTTCGCCCCCGGCTCGAGGCCGACGAGCAGACGCGCGAAACCTCGGGGCCGCCGGCCTGGGCGGCATCGACTTCCACTAGCGAAACCGCCCCTCCAGCGGCGGGCATGCCGCCCTGGGTTGCATCGACACCGCCGGTGCAAGAGGAGACCGAGTCCGATCCGGATGCGACACCCTACGGCAGCGCGCCGTGGGCATACGGTGGAATCGGCGCGGACCCGGAGACACGGGATTACAGCAGCTACGCCTGGTCCAGTCCGCCGCACACCGATTCCGAAGCCGCGCCGACAAGCGGCATCGATCTGTTCGAGCAGATGATGTCCATATTCAGAATCGATTGAGCGCAGCGTCACACAGTCCCTCTCTCTTCAACACGAAAGGCCACTTATCATGCGAAGCAGCATCAGCAACACTTCCAGCTTTCACTCGGCTTATACCGCGCCCGAGCACGACGATAGGCAATCGTCGACGTCAGGCTCGCAGCGCAATCTCCCGAGCAACGCATCGTTAGGTCGCCTCGCTTCGCGTCTGTCGACAGCGGGCGGATCCTTTGTGTCCGCGGTAGGCGGCGAACGAACCCCTGCCGCTGGTTCAGAGGTAGGCAGCAGCGTCGCCAGCCAGACGCATTCGGTGTCCGCAAGCGAATATGGCAGCGTCGCGGAGAGCGTCTACGAATCGGCTACCTCACGTTCGTTGACGCCGTCGCTGTCAGCGAGCGGCTCGACCCATAGCAGCGGCAGCGGTTGGATCGACATGAATTTCAGCGTGGGCGGGCGAGGTTCCAACGCAAGTCGTCTCTCGGCTGCCTCGAGCGAACATCAGAGCAGCAGCAGCGGATGGATCGATATCGATCCCCACGCCACAGGTCGTCGCTCCGTCGCCGGCAGCGAGCCGCGCTCGGAGATCGCTGAGGTCTTGTCGCAAGCGGGCACGCCCAGCGAGCGCAGCTTTCACTTGTCGGAGCGCGGCAGTGTCGTCGAAGCGCTCGGCAACGGCCGTCTGGGCTATTCGTCGGCGTCGTCGCGTCGGCTCACCTCGTACGAGGGATCGAGCGACGCAAGCAGTACTCAAGGAAGTGTGGCCGGGAGCCGCGTGTTCAGTCATGTCGACAGCCTGACGCTGCTGCGCAACCGGCGTCGCGACTCGAGCAGCGCCGCCGGAAGCATCGTACCCAGCTATGTCAGCAGCCTGACGCCTTCGGATCTCTCCGCCGTGCGCGCCGCGCGGCGCGGCGGCAGACTCGCGCCGCCGAGTTCGTTGCCTTCCGCTTCGTCCTCGCTGAACAGCGAATACAGCGCGTATCTGCGCGAGGGCGACGATATGGTCGCGCCGCTTCCGCCATCTCAATTTCGCCCCGCGCCGAGTGTGGCGCCAAGCGATCCATACTCTGTCGCCTCGGCGATGTCGTCGCGACGAATCGACCGCACGCCGAGCCTGTCGCGCCGATTTAGCGACAGCGGCCGATTTAGCGACAGCGGCCGATCGAGCCGCTTCGGCGGGGCCGACGTCGAATCGCTGTCCTCTGCCGGCTCCCGGCGGCATGGCGAAGGATCGCGCCCGCTCTGGCAGCTCCTTAAGGAAGATCGCTGAGGGCACCGAACGAGGCCGCATCTGCGCGGCCCCCGGCGCGGTTTCGCTCGTAGCACCGCTTTTTCGCCGGCCCCGTCTTCTCGCCGAGCGCCGGCCGGTAGTCTCGGAGACCTGGGTCGGGGAAACCCGCCGAAATCGCGCTTGCGCAATTGCGAAAGCGCGACGCTCTCGCGTGTCCACCCTCCCGGCCCGATTGTGGCTTAGCATCCGCGGAACGAGTCAATGAGTCTTTCGAGAATTGCCGGCGCACCGGTCAGCCAGACCGGCAATTCGCCACCCGACTCCGCATCGCGGAACGAACCGCAACGAGAATCGTCCACGAGCCGTCTGACACGGACGGATGGGCTGCTCACCGTACTCAAAGATGGACAGGCGGCGCCGAATCGGGGCGTGGAAGGCGGGCAGAGGATGCGGGCCAACGTGCCCTCAGCCGGCACGTCAAGTGCCGCCGCATCGACCGCGCAGGTCCGCCGCGGCGCGAACGGCACGCTCGTCCTCGCGCGAACGCCGAGCCCGGCCGGCGATATCGAACCCCGTGCGGCCGAAGGCGCCGCATCGCGCGGCACGCTCCGGTTGGGAAACAATGCCCAATCCGCCGATACGGATGCGCCTGCCCGCTCCCAATCGAACCGGTCGCAGCTCGATATTCGCGCGCGCGCGTCGCTCGCTTCGCCTCAACCGGCGCCAGCTTCGATCGATGCGCGCGGACGAGATGCCGATGACGCGAGATTCGACGGCACCGATACGCGCTCGAACAAAGCCATCATCGACGCCTACCGCAGCGGCAAGCGCTCGGCGCTCGAGGTGCAAAAGGTCACGGCATCGCTACTCAAGCGCGGCGGCAGCTTCGCCACGACGATGCGCCTTTTCACGGCCGTCAAGGATGCGGGCATCCGTCCGAGCCTCATCACCTATAACGCGGTCATATCGGCCTGCGGCAAGGCGGGGCGCTCCGACGAAGCCCTCGCGCTGATCGCCGAGCTCGACGAGCTCGGCAAGCACGATCCGTCCATGCGGATGGATCTGTTCACCTATAACGCGGCGATTTCGGCTTGCGGCAACGCGGGGCAGCCCGACAAGGCGCTCGCCCTGCTCAATGAGTTGAAGCAACGCGCCGAAGCCAATCCGGCGCTACGCCCGAGCATCGTCAGCTACGGTGCCGCGATTTCCGCTTGTGCGAAAGCGGGCCGCGCGCGCGAAGCACTGGCGCTGTTGCACGAACTGGAACGCCTCGGTGAAAGAGACCCGGCGATGCGCCCCAACGAAATCGTCTTCAACGCGGCGATCTCCGCATGCGCCAACGCAGGACGGGCAGACGAAGCGCTGGCTTTGCTGGACGAAGTGAAGACCCGTGCGGCGCGCGGCGAGCCTGTCCGGCTCAATGCGATCACTTACAACTCCGCGATCTGCGCATGCGGCAATGCGGGGCGCGCGGATGACGCGCTTCGGCTCCTCGACGAACTCGAGCGCTTTGCACGCGCGAATCCGTCGATACGTGTCGATCCCATTACCTACAACTCGGCCATCTCCGCGTGCGGAAACGGCGGCCGGCCGCGGCAAGCGCTCGCGCTGCTCGACAAGCTCAAACGTCTGGGCGAGCGCGATTCGTCGATGCGGCCGACGGTGACGAGCTACAACGCCGCCATCTCCGCCTGCGAAAACGCCGGCCTGGCCGATGAAGCGTTGACGTTGCTTGCAGAATTGAAGCGCCTGCCGATCCAGCCGAATGTCGTCAGTTACAGTGCGGCGATTTCCGCATGCGAGAAGGCGGGCCGCGCCGACGATGCGCTCGCGCTGCTCGACGAACTCAAGGTGCGCGCCCAGCGCGATCCATCGATGCGCCCTTCGGTGGTCACCTATAGCGCCGCCATTGCAGCCTGTGCGAAGGCGGGGCGCGCCGACGATGCGCTCGCGCTGTTCGACGAACTCAAGGCGCTCGGGCGGCATGATTCTTCCATGAATCCGAATGTCGTCACCTACAGCGCGGCTATTGCCGCTTGCGGCAAAGCGGGCCTCGTGGATCGTGCAACGGCCTTGCTGGCCGAACTGAACGATATCGCCGCGCGCGACCCGTCGATCCGGCCGGACATCGTGGCATACAACGCGGCGATCGTGGCCTGCGCGAAAGGCGGCCGTCCCGAGCAAGCGCATGCGCTACTGGCGAACGCGCGGCACCTGGCCGCGAACGGCGCGCCAACGCAGCCCAACGCGACGACTTACAGCGCCGTCATTTCGGCGTATGCGGGCGCCGGCCGCGCCGAGCACGCGCATCGGCTCATCGACGACGCCATCGCGGACGGCGTCTTCACACCGCAGGCCGGGTACGACGCGGCCGCCAATGCGCTCGACTTCCATGAGGATCATGTCTGCGCCAATCCGCCGAGATCCGATCGGCCGCGCGGGATCGCGTCCACGCTCGCCGTTGCCCTGCTGCACTATCACGCCGCCGCCGGCAATCTGGATCGACGCACCACTTATATCGTCGGGCAGCATGGCGACAATGCGGTGAAGCATGCCGTGCTGGCCGAACTGAACCGATACTGGCCCGCCGGCTACGCCGTATCCGCTCGCAATCCCGGCGTGCTGGTCCCCTCGCGGATCGACTTCGCCGGCGGCATCGCGAATTCGCACCTTACGCCGGAGATTGCGGCTCAAGCCTCTTAGCATGGATTCACCGGCGTCACGCCCCGAAAGCGATACGGCGTGCGCAACCCATCAATAGGCGGGAGAGGACTCATCATGTCGGTTATCAATGGTCGCGTCGAGGGTACAGGGCCAGCGTCGTTCAATCATGAAGGCCCGGTCAATCCCAGCTCGCTGCAGAAAACGGAGGCTCTGCTTGCCACGGTGGAAGCGCAACTGCAGAGCATGCTCAGGCAGATGTCACCTACCCAAGCAGGCGGCGACGAAGGGCATCGCGGGGCGCATCACCGGCATTCGCATCCCAACCAGGCGGGCGGCCCGCACAACCCTACGTCGACCAACGATACGGCAACAGCAGGTCTTCAAGCAAGCCAAGGTACGCGAAAGGCTGCGCAAAACTCGAGCTCGAGCGGATCGCTTCCGTCCAGCAAACCTGCATCCGGCACGCCGAGCACCGGCCTCATCCCCGATACCACCAGCGTCGCACAAGCTCAGGCGACGGTTCATCCCAAGTTCATGCCCGTGCTGCGCGGCGACGAAAAGCAAAAGGATGCTCAGATCAAGAATCAGGCTGATTTCGGCCGGGCAGTCGACGAGACGGCCAAGGAGTACGGTCTGGACCCCAACGTATTTCGCGCAC
The DNA here is from genome assembly GCF_057351765.1 of Trinickia sp. Lineage (NCBI taxonomy): Bacteria > Pseudomonadati > Pseudomonadota > Betaproteobacteria > Burkholderiales > Burkholderiaceae > Trinickia > Trinickia sp. The sequence continues at coordinate 48,986 of NZ_JBMRBK010000040.1, forward strand.
AGCTGCAAGTGGAATCCGGCGCATTCAGCCAGGGCTATCAGAAAGCGCTGCATCAGGAGGGCGACCTCGACCGAGCGGCCGACAACAACACCTCGGTCGGTCTGGGGCAAATCTCGCGCAAATATCTCGATGGCCGCGAGTGGGCGAATGGCGGCCCTGGCAATGCACGCGTCGGCAGCCAGGTGGTGACCTTCGATCAGTACAAGGACAGCCCTACGATTCAGTTGCGCATGGCCGCTTCCAATCTCGCCCAGCGCATAGCGGACCACGGTGGCCTGGAGCAAGGCCTCTCGTATTATGTGTCGGGCAATGACAACCCGAACAACCCGAGCGGAGCAAGCTACATCGCCAAGATCGACGCCGCGCTGAAGGATCCTGCCGTTCTCAGTCCTGGCCGATAGCGTGCCGCGGTCAGCCGGCGACTTCCGGCAACCGCTTCGGGGCCCGCGTCCGTTTATTTTCGAACGCGGGCTCCTGCCATACGTCCCGCCCCAACCTGCCTCGGACGAAGTCGATATGCGTCTGCATGGCCGTGCGCGCTTGCTCGGGCTGGCGCGCGCAAATCGCTTCGCACAGCGTCCGGTGCTGCATCAGTAAAAGCTGTGACGCCTCTTCGTCCTCTTGCCGGAGTCCCGTGCCGCTGACTGTGATGTGTTCGCGTAGCAGGCCGATCACGCTCGCGTGCAGATGCAAAAACATGGCATTGTGCGAGGCCGCCGCAATCGCGGCATGAAGACGCGTATCGGCATCGGCCTCCGCGGTCATATCGTTGCTTGCGCGGGCCTTCTCCAGCTCCCGAAGAATTGCTCCAATGCGCTCGCGGTCGTCGGCTGTCCCACGCAAGGCCGCGAAGTACGCAGTCGCGCCTTCCAGTACGCGTCGGAACTCCAGAATGTCATCGCGCAATACAGGGTGATCGGCAACCAGTTGCCCCCACGGAGACGACGCAATCCCCGTGCGCAGCCTGTCGGTCACGAATACGCCGGCGCCACGGCGGCTGACGAGCAACCCGCGCGCGGCAAGCCGCTGGATCGCCTCGCGAATCGTGTTGCGCGCGACACCATACTCGGCCGCCAGCGTCCGCTCGGCCGGCAAACGCGAGCCCGCGGCCCACGTTCCGTCGAGCATCGACGTCTCCAGCCTGCGCATGACCGCCACCACGCGGCCTTGATCGTTCGTCGTCATATCGATGTCCGCCTCGTCACCGACGGTCCGGCTCCCACGGGTGGTCCAACCAATTTGAGCCGGCGCGCAAATGCGGGAATTATGCACCCACCGCCGTCACGCCCGCTCACGACAGAAGCAGGGACCCCATGGAGAGCAGCAATGCAGGAAAGACACTATCCCAGCGATCGGCCGCGCCACGTTTATCTGTTCGCGACCTGCCTCGTCGACCTGTTCGTTCCGCACGCGGGCCTCGACGCCGTCCGGCTGCTCGAACGGGAGGGCGTGACAGTGCATTTTCCGCGCGGCCAAAGCTGCTGCGGACAACCCGCCTATAGCAGCGGCAACCCCGAACAAGCCCGTACCGTCGCACGCGCACAGCTGTGTCTCTTCGATCAGCCGTGGCCCGTCGTCGTACCGTCCGGCTCGTGCGCGGGCATGATGCGCCATCATTGGCCCGATCTTTTTTCCGACGATCCGGCAACGCATCGCCGGGCGAGCGATGTCGCCTCGCGAATCTACGAACTCGGCGAGTTCCTGCTGCATGTATTGAAGGTCGATTACGCTGCCACACCGGCGAGCGGTGCCACGAACCCCGAGCGCATCGTGCTTCATACATCGTGCGCGGCGCGCCGTGAAATGGGTACGCGAGCGCACGGCGTCGCGCTCGTCGACACGTTGCCGGGCGTCGCGCGAATCGAGCATGAGCGCGAATCCGAGTGCTGCGGATTCGGCGGAACGTTCTCGCTGAAGCAACCCGATATCTCCGGTGCGATGGTGCGCGACAAGGTCGCGTCGGCCTGTGCGACGGGCTGCGATACCCTGGTTTCGGCCGATTGCGGATGTCTGCTCAACATCGGGCACGCCGCGGCACACGAGCACGCACCGCTTGCCGTCGAGCACCTCGCGAGTTTCCTGTGGCGCCGCACGGGCGGTCAGGCGTCCACTTCTTGCGGCAAGAATGGCGGTTCGCAACCAACGGGACATTCCACGCAAGCGACACCACCGAAAGAAAAGGCATCGGCATGAGCACGCTCAGCGCACGCGATCGAATCCTCGGCAAGCTGCGCACGGCGCGCGGCGAAGCGCGCACCAGCGTCAACGCCATCGATCGCGCAATCGATATGCACTATGCGGCGCGCCATGCGTCGAGGTCGAGGTCGAGGTCGATGTCGGTGTCCGAACGCGTGACCGCGATGCGCGATGCGTTGATCGCGGCTCATGCGGAAGTCATCTGCGCAGGCTCTGCTTCATGGCCGGCGCGACTCGCCGATCGGCTCGCGGAGACGGGCGTGCGCCGTTTGCTGATCGATCCCGAAACCCCGGAAGGCGCCGCGCTGACGAAAACGCTGCCCGCGTCCATCGAGACCGTAGCGTTCAATGCCGAAATAGAAGCATGGAAGCGCGAGCTCTTCGACACGATCGACGCGGGGTTCACGGTCGCACGATCGGGCATCGCCGCGACAGGAACGCTGATACTCGAGCCCGATCGAGGCTCGCCGCGCACCATGTCGCTCGTCCCGCCGTTGCATATCGCGCTCGTGCGTGCCGGTTCATTGCACGCGGATCTGCACTCGGCTGCAAAAACGGAACGCTGGAGCGCCGGCATGCCGACCAATCTCGTGCTGATTTCGGGGCCTTCCAAGACATCCGATATCCAGCAAACCCTGGCGTACGGCGCGCATGGTCCGCGCTGGCTGTGGGTCGTGATCGTGACCGACGCGGCCGAAACCGAAGGAGCCGCCCGATGAGCAGCACGCCCTTGCATTTCGTTGCGCCGGCCGATTTCAAGGCACGCGCCCGTGCGGCGCTGGACGACGACGCGTTGCGCAAGAGCTTTCGCGGCGCGATGGATTTTCTTCAAGCCAGACGCAGCGTGCAGTTTCCCGACCCGGACGAGCTCGAAGCATTGCGCGACCTTGGCGAATCCGTGCGGCAGCATGCGCTGGCGCGCCTGCCCGAGTTGCTCGTCGAGCTCGAAACACGCCTGGGCGCAGCCGGGGTTCATGTGCATTGGGCCGAGACCGCGGACGAAGCCAATCGCATCATTCACCGCATCGCGGCAGCCAGCGGCGCACGCAAGGTCATCAAGGGCAAATCGATGGCAAGCGAGGAGATGGAACTGAACCATTACCTCGGCGCGCGCGGCATCGAGTGCCTCGAATCGGACATGGGCGAATACATCGTCCAGATCGCTGGCGAAAAACCGTCGCACATCGTCATGCCGGCGATACACAAGACGCGTGGCCAGATCGGCAAGCTTTTCGAAGCGCATATTCCCGACACGTCCTACACCGAGGATGTCGACGAACTCATTCAGACAGGCCGGCGCGCATTGCGTCGCGCCTTCGCCGAGGCCGATATCGGCATTTCAGGCGTCAATTTCGCGGCGGCCGATACGGGCACGCTCTGGCTCGTCGAAAACGAAGGCAATGGCCGCTTGTCGACCAGCGTGCCGGCGATACACATCGCCATCATGGGAATCGAGAAAGTCGTGGCGAAGCTCGAGCACATCGTGCCGCTTTCGAGTCTCTTGACGCGCTCGGCCACCGGCCAGCCGATCACAACGTACTTCAATCTGATTTCGAGCCCGCGCCGGGAAGGCGAGCTCGACGGTCCGGGCGAAATGCACCTCGTGCTGCTCGACAACGGGCGCACTCAAGCCTATGCGGACGAGTCGCTGCGCGCCACGCTGCAATGCATTCGCTGCGGCGCCTGCATGAATCATTGTCCGGTCTATACGCGCATTGGCGGCCATGCATACGGAACGACCTATCCGGGCCCCATCGGCAAAATCATCTCGCCGCATCTGCTCGGACTCGATGCCACGGCCGATTTGCCGACCGCATCCACTCTATGCGGCGCGTGCGGCGATGTCTGCCCGGTGCGCATTCCGATTCCCAAGCTGCTGATCAGGCTACGCACCGAAGCGAACCGCGCACCGGACGAAGCCGTCGCGCATCCGCTGCGCGGACAAGGGGCACGCTACAGCCGTCGCGAACATATCGTATGGCGGTTCTGGAGCGGCGCCTTCTCGGACCCGCGCGCCTATCGCCTGTTCCGCTGGGCCGCCACGAGATTGCGTGCGCTGACGCCGAAGCAGCAACTGGGATGGACACACCATCGCGTGCCGCTCAAGCCCGCGGCGCGCAGCTTGGCAGACCTGCTGCGCGAGCGCGGCCAGCCCGAATGACCCCGGGCAACCGCGGGCTCGCGCGGGGCCGACCTACGAGGCGAATTCCTCCGCGGGCCGAAACGGCAGGCCCAGCGCCTTGGCGACCGCCTTGTGCGTGACATGGCCCTGGCAGACATTGAGTCCGGCGCGCAGATGCGGATTGTCCGCCAGCGCCCGCTTCCATCCTTTGTCCGCCAATGCGATGGCGTGCGCGATCGTGGCGTTGTTCAGCGCGAATGTCGAGGTTCGCGCAACGGCACCCGGCATATTGGCAACGCAGTAGTGCACCACGCCATCGACCACGTAGGTAGGCTGCGCATGCGTTGTGGCGTGCGAGGTTTCGAAACACCCGCCCTGATCGATGGCCACATCCACTACCACGGCACCTTTGCGCATCTTCGAAATCATCTCGCGCGTGACGAGGCGCGGTGCAGCCGCGCCGGGAATCAGCACGGCGCCGATGACGGCATCCGCCGCCGCCGCCGATGCTTCGATCGCATGGGCGCTCGAATGCAGCGTCGTAATGCGATTGCCGAAGGTGAGATCGAGATGGCGCAGCCGGTCGACGTCGCGATCGATGACCGTCACGCGCGCGCCCATGCCTACCGCCATTTGCAGCGCGTTGGTCCCCACCACGCCGGCGCCGAGGATGACGACATGCGCCGCGGCCACGCCCGGCACGCCGGCCAGCAGCAGCCCCATCCCGCCACGCGGTATCTCCAGATGCGCGGCGGCCACCTGGATCGACATCCGCCCTGCCACTTCGCTCATCGGCGCAAGCAGTGGCAAGCCGCCGCCGGGGCCCGTGATCGTCTCGTACGCGATACAGACAGCGCCCGATTCGATGAGGCCAGCCGCCTGCCGAGGATCGGGCGCGAGATGGAGGTAGGTGTACAGGATCTGCCCCGGCCGCAGCATCGCGATTTCCCCGGGCTGCGGCTCCTTGACTTTGACGATCAGGTCGGCTTGCGAGAAGATTTCTTTTGCAGTGCCGCATAGGGTGGCGCCCGCAGCGACATAGTCTTCGTCCGGTAGCCCGATAACGGAGCCCGCTCCGGCCTCGACCCATACCTGATGACCGCGGCTCGTCAGTTCCCGCGCGCTTGCGGGCGTCAATCCGACGCGCGATTCCTGGCTCTTGATTTCCTTGGGAACGCCGATCAACATAGTCCACCTCCGCCCTTTCACGATAGTGATTCTGGAGTCCGGTGCCGTCCCGCCGGATAAGCGCGACGGCGTGATCGCCATCCTCTCACGAGCCGAGCAGTCCCGCAGCAATATTCACCGAGAGCCCGAGCACGGCCGCGTTGAAGAAGAACGAGAGAATCGATTGCGCGAGCGCCGTGCGCCTCGCCTCGCGCGAACATACGGTCACATCGGATGTCTGCGATGCGACCGCTATCGTGAACGAGAAATACAGAAAGTCCCAGTAATCGTGCTCCGTGTCGTTGTCGGGAAACGTGAGCGACGTCTTGTCCTTCGAGCGATGGTAGTAACGCGCATATTGCAGCGTGAACATGGTGGGGATCAGCAGCCATGCACCCAGCATCGTGACGGCTGTCAGCACGTAATTGACGCTCGCCGCCCGCGCACCGATCCCCTTGGCGGCCGACAGCTCGACGACAATGGCGGCCAGACTCGCGACCGCCGCCCCCGTGACGACGATGAGGACTGCCGTGGCGCCCTCGTCCTCGCGCTCCGCAACGCGCTGGACGTCCTTCGGGCTGGCCTGGGCCATTCTGATCCAGATGAGAATCAGATAAAGCCAGACGCCGCAGTCCCATCCGAACAATGCGCGCTGTATCGGACGCAAGGGCCACGGCGCGATGAGATATGCCGCCAGGCCACAAAGGACGGCAATGAAGATGCGCGGGCGATTGGCGAAGAATCGGGACATCGTCGTTCCTCTGTCTTGGGAAGCCGCATGGAAAAATTCGTCGAATGCGGCAGTTAACCATAGACAGCCCGCGGATGCGACCCGCATTCAGTGAGCGCGTGCGCCCGCCCCCCTCCACGCGCGTTCGAGCAGTTCAGTCAACGCCCCGGCATCCACCTCACGCGGGTTCGCATAGGGATTGGCCGTGGCCTGCGCAACAGCGCGTGCGATCCCATCGTTCGGCATCCCCACATCGCGCAGTGCCATGGGGAGGTGCAGACTCCGTTCGAGTTCGATGAGCGCACGGACCGGATCGTCCGTTTCCATTGCCTGGCCCAGCCGCGCGACGGCATCGGGGACGGCCGGCGCGTTGAATTCGAGCACATAGGGCAATACGATCGTGTGCGTTTCGGCGTGCGGCAGATCGAACAGGCCGCCCAGCGTATGACAGAGCTTGTGGTGCAGTCCCATGGTCGTTGCGCCGAGGCAGCACGAACAGAGCCAGGCGCCATAGAGCAGATCCGCTCTGACGCCGAGATCGTGCGGCGTTGCGGCAATCCGGCCGAGCGCTTTGACGATCGAACGTACGCCTTCTTGCGCCATCAGCGAAACGATCGGATTCGTATCCGGCGCATAAAGCGCCTCGACCGCATGCGCGATCGCATTGAAGGCCGAGAGCGCCGACAACGGCACGGGCAACGAACGCGTCAATTCGACGTCGTAAATGACCACCTCCGGCAACACCTTGGCGGTGCGCTGCGTCGTCTTCACGCCGTCGCGCGTCTCGCCGAGAATCGGCGTCATTTCCGAGCCCGCGTAGGTGGTCGGCATCGCGATCTGCGGAAGGTCGGTGCGCAATGCGATCGCCTTTCCGAGTCCGGTCGTCGAACCACCGCCAATGGAGACGACGCCGTCCGCACCAAGCGATTTCACTGCAGCGAGCGCACGCTCGGTTACCGCGACGGGCGTATGCATGGTCGCGCCGTCGAACACGCCGACGGCCCGGGAGCCGAGCCATTGCGCGGCGCGCTCGGCAAGTTCCGTTCGACCCGGCGTACACAGCACGAGCACGCGCGTGAGCCCGAGGCGCTGCGCTTCCTCGCCGAGCCTGGCCCCGGTGCCGGCGCCGAAAAGGACCCGCGCGGCTTGGGCTTGATAAACGAATGAATCCATTTGTCCTTCGATAAACTCAGTCTTACGTTGAACGACGTTACCGTTGCTCGCCATCGGACCGATTCAGCACGAACGTGAAATCGAGTGTACTGAACGGCACATCCATGGCGGTGCCGTCCGGTGCAATGCCCGGCTCATGTTGCTGCCAGTCCGCGATCAGCGAAGGACGCACGCCAAAGACGGCGTCCGAGTCGAGATATTGGTCGCCCGATCGAAACACATGCGTGATCAGACGATCGTAGCCCGGGGCTTCGATCATGAAATGCAGGTGCGCGGGGCGCCACGGATGGCGCCCGAGCGCTTCAAGCATGCGCCCGACCGGGCCATCGTAGGGGATGGGATAGGACTCCGCCCTGACAGATCGGAAATGAAACGAGCCGTCAGGCAAACTCCTGAGCCTGCCTCGCGCATGCGCTTCCTCCTGACCTCGGTACTGCACGTCGTAAAAACCGTCGGAATCGGCCTGCCAGACATCGATGAGCGCGCCTGCGACGGGCGTGCCGTCAAGCGCGGTCACGCGACCCGATACGAAGCAGGGCTCGCCTTTCGCGCCATTTGCCATGTCCTCGCCGCACTGGTACTCGGGAGCATGCTCGACGAAGAACGGTCCGAAGACGGTGGATTCGGTACACCCCCGCGGCTTGCGATTGTTCATCGCGGTGACGAGCATCGACAGCCCGAGCGTGTCCGAGAGCAGGATGAACTCCTGACGTTTGTCGTCAGTCGTCTTGCCGACCTCGGTCAGAAACCGGATACCCTCGAACCATTCGTCTTCGGTCAAGCCGACCTCTCGCACGAACCCGTGAAGGTGCCGCACGAGGCTGGTCATGATCTGCTTCAGGCGGGGATTGTCCGCGTCGGCATGACGCGCCACCACGATTTCCGTCAGCGTGTTTTCATCGACATCGAGCATGGGTGCCTCCTCCGCGGTTGTCTCGAGCGTTTCGCCCGACAACCAATATAGTCCTTCAAAACTTATGACGAATGCCGACTCGCAACCCCATTTGGCGCTGGGTTGCCGAAGCGGTAAAGCCGCTGATCGAGGCCACGGCCGGCTGCGCCAGCGAATCGCGTCCCGTTGCGCGTTGCAACGCGAGCAACCCATAGACATCGGTGCGTTTCGACAGCAAATAGTCAGCGACTAAATTGAGCTGCATATACTTCGCACCGCCGTCGCCATCGACAGAATTGCGCCGCGTGTAATCGAAGGCCGTTCCCAACATCAACGCCGGCCCGAACGTATGGCGCACGCCGACTTCGACACTCGTGAAGGCGGCATTGCCCGAGTAATGGAACGGGTTCGGTCCGGACGCGGAGCCCAGACCGTCGAAACGCGTCTGTGTCGCGACCGCATTGACCGTCGTCGAACCGAACGTATAGGCCGCGCCGAGGCCCATGATTTCCAGCGTACTGGCCGATGCGTAGCCCGCAATGGCCGGCGATGCCTGCGGCGCTGTCGCCGAACCGGGCGAGCCGAGATTGTCGGCGCTCGCCAACCCTTTGTTCGGCGTATTGCCATAAAAGGAAACGTTCGGGTTGCGCGCGTTCAAATAACCCGCGCCCGCCGAGATCGGGCCGCCGTCGTAGCGCACGCCGAGCGACCATATCTGGTTGCGCCCCTGGCTGCCGGCGACGCCGCCGAAGCTGTACAGCGCAGTGGCTTTGACGCCATGAAACGATGGCGACGTGTACTTGATCGCATTGTTGATGCGGTTCGTGTTGGCGAGATTGTCGATATCGCCGACATGCGACGACATATACCCGGCAAAGTAAGGCGCCGAGAACGTCTGGACCGAATCGACGACCGAATCGTATTGGCGCCCGGCGCTGACCGTGCCCCACCGCGTCGATGAAAGCCCCACGTAGGCCTGGCGCCCGAACTCCGCGCCGCCTTGCGCCAGCGTGCCGTTGTTGACCATGAAGCCGTTTTCGAGGACGAACAACGCATTCAATCCGCCGCCGAGGTCTTCCGATCCCCGCAAACCCCAACGGCTTCCCGACATGCCGGTGGCGTGCGCGTCCGTCATCGCAATCTGGCTCGCGCCGTTCAAGTGACCGCCGGTTTTGCCCGTCTGGGCATTGTTCTGGTAGCTCACCCCCACATCGACGATGCCGTAAAGCACTACGCTGCTTTGGGCATGCGCCGCGACGGCGGCAACGGCAATGGCACCGCCGGACAAGATCTTCTTCATGACTGCGTCTCCGTTAGTAATCCTAATTAATAGTTCTGGTCGAACCCCGTGGCTCTGCCGCGATACGTCTATCCGTGCGCGATATTGACCGTGGTTGGCTCGGCTGCACCGGCATCGTTCGGACCGAGCCCGGTCGTTTTCGTCGCGGCCAGTACGCTCGCGGCCGCTCCGGCGGCAGCCATGCAGATCGCGGCCAGCATGGCGCCCGAGCCACCGAATACCTGTTGCAATGCGCCGCCGATGAAGGGCCCCAGAATCGCCCCCAGCCGCCCGACCGCCAGTTCCATTCCGACCGCCGTTGCGCGCATGCGCGTCTCGTACGATGCGGCCGTGAAGTTATTGAGCACGAATTGCCCGCCGATGATGCAGAAGCCCGCCATGGCGCTGCAAACGAGGTTGACCCAGTGCGAGTGGAAAAGGATCAGCACCAGCACCGATGCCGCGCCGCCGAGCGACCACGCGCACAGCCAATAGCGCGGATGCTGAAAGCGATCGACGAGGTGCCCGCAAACCAGTGCGCCGACAAACGACGTGATTTGCATCGACGCCCCGAATGCGAAGCTCGCACCGAAGCTTTCGCCGCGCGCCTGCATCAGTGTCGGAATCCATCCGGACAGTCCGAAAATACAAAAGAGACTCAAAAAGCTCGTCGTCCAGATAGCAATCGACAACTTTCGATAAGGCTTGTCCAGCAGCGCCAGTACCGACGTCCTGGTATCGGTCGCCGGCCGGCCGACGGGATATCGGCTGTAGGCCTCGGCACGCTCCGGCCTGAGTTTGGCGAGGATGGATTTCACCTCGGCATCGTCACCGCGCAGCAGCGCGAACTTCGGCGATTCGGGCAGGTATCGATGCACGAACGGAATCAGCAGCAGCGAAAGCGAGCCGACCCAATAGAGGCCTTGCCAACCGGTATGGGGCGTCACGAGCACGCCGACGATACCCGCGGCCGCTCCACCGCTCGCCCAGCCGAGCGCGACGCCCCACAGGGCGAACGTATTGGCGACGCGACGCGGCGCAAGCTCGTTGATATAGGTGGTGGAAAGCGGCAGCAATACGCCGAGGCCCAGTCCGGTCAGAATGCGCAACGTGCAGAAGTTCGCGAACGAATCGGCGAAGAGCGCGGTCAGAATGGAGAAGACCGTCGTCGTCCAGAGTCCAACGATCAGCGTAATGCGACGCCCGAAACGATCGGCGAGTACGCCGTGCACCGCGGCGCCCACGAGGAACCCGACCAGCCCGCTCGAAACCAGCATGCCCGCCTGTTGCAGCGAAAGCCCCCATGGTCCGCGAACATAATGAATCACATAGGCCGGATTGAAGGTGTCGTAGCCGTCGAACAACGTCAGCAGGGCCAGCACGATGCCGAGCGTCACATGCATTCGGCCGACGGGAGCGCTGGCCAACTCCTCGTGTACGTCGATGGTTGTGTCCTGCATGATGTCTCACTCCATGTAGAGCTATTTTTTCGATATAGGGAACGCGCGGTGCACGAAATCCGTTCTGTAAGCGCCTTTATGTCTCCATCTTGAACAACCTCGCCGCATTGGTCCTGCCGATCTTGATGCGGTCGTTGTCGCTGATCGAAGCGGCATCGAACCATTGCGCGGCATGGTCGATGTTTTCGAACGGCCAGTCCGCCGAGAACAGGATGCGGTCGCAACCGATCTCCAACATCGCATCCACCAGTGTTTGCGTGCGGAAGTTTCCGGATGTCGTCAACCAGAAGTTGGCATGGAAATACTCGGCAATGCGCTTTTTGGCCGGATAGGCAGGCGCTGTCTTGACCCACGCGTTGCGATTGTCGACACGCCACATGCTGTAGGGCAGCCCTTCGCCCAAGTGACCGAGGATGATCTTGAGATCGGGGTAGTCGTCGAAGAGGCCCGATCCCATGAGCCGCAAAGCATGGACGGCCGTCTCCTGACCGAATGCCCAGGTCGGGCCCAGCAGCCATGAATGGCCTTCGTAGATCGATGCATGAGCCGGCAACGGATTGCGCGGGTGAAGATAGAACGGCACATCGAGCGACTGCACCGTTGCCCAGAATGGGCGGAACCGCGGCAGGTCGTAATACAGCACCGCATCGCTGTCCTGCACTTGGGAAAAGCCGTTCACGAGCGCGCCGACGAACCCGAAATCCTTGACGCAACGTTCGAGCTCGCGCGAGGCGAGCTCGGGCGATTGCATCGGCAGCGCTGCAAACCCCCTGAATCGGTCGGGGCGTTTTGCAATCTGTTCCGCCAGAAAATCGTTCGCCCGGCGCGAAAGGTCGTAGGCGGCCTGTCGATCCGGGACGGCCTGCACGGCCGGCGCATTGAGCGACAGGATCATCGTTTCGATACCGTTGCGGTCCATCTCCTCGATGCGCCGCTCTTGAATATCGAGCAATCGATGCCTGAGCTCGACCCAATACGACGGCGGCACGAACCCTGCCGAATCCTGCAGCGTCTCCTCGATCGCGAAGTGTTCCTCCAACGCGATCTTTTTCGTGGCTTTGAATGACATCATGTTGTCCTTTGGTTCGATCAGTACTGCCCTTTGGGTTCGAGGCCGAGCGCCATCTGTCCGTACATGGTGCCCACCGTGTCCCAATTCATGCTGATATGCCGCCCCACGGCATTCGCGTCGCGCCAGGCGCGCTGTACCGGATGCGAGAGATCGAGCCCCTGGCCGCCTGTCGACGCATTCAGCGCCTCGGTCGCGCGAATGGCGAGCGATACGGCAAACGCCTGCCCGAGACGGCTGCGGATCCGCTCTTCGACCGAAACACGCTCGCCGCGCGCGACGGTGGCTTCGCGCTCGCACAGGTCGGCCAGCAATCCCCGTCGCGCGGCTTCGGCACTGGCTGTCGCCTCGGCCACCCGCAACTGGATCGTCGCAAATTCGGCCATGCGATTCTGCGCACCCGCCACGGCGCCGCGCGTGATGCGCCGGGCCGTGCGTTCCAGGTAGTCGTCGAGCGCCCCTTGCGCGGCCCCGACCGCGACGGATGCGAGGCACGAAGGAATCGTGCTCAGCATGGGAATCGAGAAGCCGGGGTGATGGGAATAGAGCGCCGCGCCGGGCGTCTGTCCGCTCGTCGTCTCGGAGAAGAGCAGCACGCGATGGGCGGGCACGAATACGTCGTCGAGCACGAGGGTCTTGCTTCCGGTACCCGCCAACCCTACGACATGCCAGGTATCGTCGATCGTATAGTTCGATGCGGGGACCAGCAAGAAGGCCGGAGCCGGTTTGTCGCGCTCCCCGTTTGCGGGCAACATGGCGGCGCACAGGGACCACTGGGCGCAATCGCATCCGCTCGCGAAGCTCCACCGTCCACTGATCCGATAGCCGCCCTCGGCCGGCTGCGCCTGACATGCGGGCGCATAAGAGCCGCATATCAGCGCATCGGGATCCGCGTCCCAGACGTCGCGTTGCGCCTGCAACGGAAACGACCCGACGAGCCATTGGTGCGCCGCGAGCAGGCCCGCCACCCAAGCCGTCGATGCACACCATTTGGCGAGGTCGACGTTCAAGTCGACCAGCATTGAAAAGTCCCGCTCGAGGCCGCCGAACGCCTTCGGCTTGACGATATCGAAGTAGCGCGCCTCGCGTAGCGCCTCGATGCTCGTCATCGGTACGCGACGGTCGCGCTCCACACTGGGTGCGAGCGATTTGAGCGTGGCGCTCAACGCCGCAATGCGCTCGCGCAGCGTTGCGATCGAGGGCGCGCTTGCCTCGGCTTCGCGCGATGCAGCCGCTGCCGGCTCGTTCTCTACGGCAAACATGACGTTTCCTCCGATGGTCGGACTTCGAATTTCAAATGGGTAATCTGTGAGAAACACGCGCGGTACACGTTGCGCGCGATCAACGCGAGATTCAGCAGTAGGTTGCGTTGCGGTACAGCAGCGGTCGGGCGTCGTCGTGGAGGACGACTTCGTCGGCCATGCCGATGAAGATCGTGTGCGTGCCGTACGGCACCGCCGCGACCTTTTTGCAAAAGATGTTGGCCTGCGCGTTCTCGAGATAATCGAGACCGGCCGCATGCCGAAGCCAGCTTCCCACGAAGAAACGTTCATCGGGCGAGCTCGCGCCGCTGAAGGCCGCCGAGAGTTCCGCCTGATCGTGCTTGAGCACATTGACGCAAAACTCGCGGCCCGACATGAGGATGTCATGCAGGAACGTGGACTGATTCACGCACACGATCATCGATGGCGGATCCATCGACAGCGAGCTGACCGCCGTCATCGTCATGCCGTGACGACGAACGCCGTCAGATGCAGTCACGATCGTGACCGTCGACGCAATCCGGCGCATGGCCGCTCGAAACGAAGGGCCGATCTGCTCCAGCGGAGCGGTTAGGGTTTCCATCATGTCTCCTGTCCCAGGCAAGGCTGAGTTCCGGGCTGCACTGCACCGTGTGGAAATCACTATATTTGCATTTGCAACTGTTGGCAATGAAATTGATGTAGATGGAACTGTTGCTTTGATAGAATTCGTCAATCACTACCGAGGGTGTCGACCGTGTACAAATTGACGGATTCCTTTCCCTATCTGCTCAACAGAGTGGGCGTGCGCATGGGGGAGCTGTTTTCCCGCCGCATTGCGTCGTACGGGGTCACGCTACCGATGTATCGGGTCATGGCCGCGCTGTGGGAGACGCCTGGCCAGCGGCTCAACGATCTGGCCGGCATGACGACGGTCGAACTCTCGACGCTTTCGCGCCTGGTCGGGACCATGGAGAAGATGAAGCTCGTCTCGCGCAGCCGGCTTGAAAACAATGCGCGCACAGTGGCCATCACGCTCACCGATGCGGGCCGCGCGCTCGTCGAGGAACTGATGCCGATCGCTCAGCACTTCGAACAGGTCGCTGTCAGCAAATTGTCACCTTCGGCGCTCAAGGCACTGAAAAAGACGTTGACCGATATATACGTGCTACTCGATACGCTCGAAGAGGAATTGCACGAATCGCTGGACTAAGCGCGCTCGTTGGCACCGCGCGATGTGGCACATGAATTGCGCGATACAGGCGTTCATCGCTGCGAGGTGCGCTATGCAAACCGAAGTCCGTTCGACATCGTGCGAGTGCAGGCTCGGCCGCTGGATCACGGCGATCGTGCTGCTCGTATTGGGCATTCCGCTCGTGGCCGGCGGCGTGAGGCTGCTCACGCTCGGCGGCTCCGCCTATTACCTGATAGGCGGCATTGCACTCGTCATCGTAGCCGTGTTGCTGCTTGCACGGCGCGGGCTCGTCGCCGCATGGCTCTACGCGCTGTTTTTACTCGGCTCGACCATCTGGGCGCTCGCCGAGGTCGGTTTCGACTGGTGGCCTCTCGTGCCGAGACTCTGGATCTGGTGGCTGCTCGGCTTATGGATGCTGACACCGCTGAGCGGCGCCACCGTCACGCGATGGCCGCGCACGCGCCGCCGCGTCACGACGGCTACGGCTACGACTACGACTACGACAGCGTCACCCGATGGCGCGGTGGTAAGAGAAACAGAAACGACGATCGACGATCCTCGCATGGCGAATCTACGTCGCTCAGCATGCCTCGCGCTTGGCGTCGTGGCCGCGCTCACGGCGATCGCCGGCATCGCATCGCTGTTCACGGATCGGCACGATCTGAACGGAACGCTGGCGCTCGATCGCAACGTGCCGCAACCGCCTCCCATGCCGCCCATCGCATCCGGCGACTGGCCGAGCTACGGCCGCAGCCAGTATGGCGACCGCTATTCGCCGCTCACGCAGATCACCCCGAACAACGTCCGGCAGTTGAAGCAGGCTTGGATACTGCATACGGGAGATCAGCGCGGCCCGGGCGATCCCACCGAGACGACCGACGAAAATACGCCGCTCAAAGTCGGCGATACGCTTTTCATTTGCACGCCGCACAGCAAGGTACTGGCGGTCGATGCGGCTACGGGCGCAGTGCGGTGGCGTTTCGATCCGCACATTCAGAGCCCTGTCGGCTTTGCGCATTTCGAGCACATGACGTGCAGGGGCGTTTCGTATTATGACGAGGCTTCGTATTCGTCAGTACCGGCGACCGCTGCCGAATCCACCGCGGCGGCGAGTGCGTTCGCCGAGGCGAATGCGCCGGCGCAAGCGAGCGCGCCCGAGCAGGCGAGCGCACCGGTACAAGGGAGTGCGTCGTCCGAAGCGAGTGCGGCGAGTGCCGCGAGTACGTCGAGCGAAGCGACTGCCGCGAATGCAGCTTCCGAAGCGAGCGCGCCGAGCGTAGCAAGCGCCTCGAGCGAAGCGAGCGCCTCGAGCGAAGCGAGCGCTGCATCCGAGGCGAGCGCAACGACAGCGACGGCTGCGCCCCAAACGTCCGCCAGCGCCACGCCGGCCCATAGCTGTTCCCGCCGAATCTTCCTGCCGACCGCCGATGCCCGCCTGATTGCACTCGATGCCGACACCGGCAAACCCTGCGAGGACTTCGGCAACCATGGCACCGTCGATTTGCGGGCCAACATAGGACCTTTCACCCCGGGCGGGTATTACTCCACTTCGCCGCCGATGGTGACGCGCAACCTCGTCATCATTGGCGGGCACGTGACCGACAACGAGTCGACCAACGAGCCGAGCGGCGTCATGCGCGCGTATGACGTCCACGACGGCCACCTCATTTGGAACTGGGACGCGGGCCGCCCCGACGATACGGCGCCGCTCCCGCCGGGACAGACCTACACACGCAATTCGCCGAACATGTGGGCCGTGGCGAGCGTGGATGAGCGCCTCGGCATGATCTACCTGCCGATGGGCAATCAGACGCCCGATCAATGGGGCGGCAATCGCACACCGCAAGCCGAACGCTTCGGCGCGGGCGTGACGGCGCTCGATCTCGCCACGGGGCACGTGAAATGGGTTTATCAATTCACGCATCACGATCTGTGGGATATGGACGTCGGCGGCCAACCCACGCTGATGGATCTGCAAACGCAAGACGGCGTGAAACCCGCGCTCATCGCTTCGACGAAGCAAGGCAGCATCTATGTGCTCGATCGCCAAACGGGCAAGCCGCTGATCCCGATCACCGAAACACCGGTACCGCAGGGCGCGGCCCCGGGAGATCACACGTCGCCGACGCAGCCCGTCTCGGCGCTCAACTTCAATCCGCCCCGCGTTCGGGAGCGCGACATGTGGGGCGCCACGCCATACGACCAGCTCTGGTGCCGCATCGATTTTCGTTCGCTGCGCTACGACGGCGCATTCACGCCCCCCTCCGAGCAAGGCACGCTCGTGTTCCCCGGCAACTTCGGCGCGTTCGACTGGGGCGGGATTTCCGTCGACCCGGGCAAGCAGATATTGTTTGCGAATCCCAACTACATGGCGTTCATCTCCAAACTGATTCCGCGCGACAAGGTGCCTGCGCTCGAACACCAGCATGGTAGCGAAACGAGCGGGATCAAGATTGCCGCCGGCGACCCGTTTGCGATCGAGCTCAAGCCGTTTCTCTCGCCGCTCGGCATTCCGTGTCAGGCGCCGCCGTGGGGCTACGTCTCCGGGGTCGATCTCACGACCGGCAAGATCGTCTGGCAGCACAAGAACGGCACGATTCGCGACAGTGCCCCCGTGCCGTTGCCGTTCAAGCTCGGCGTGCCGAGTCTCGGCGGGACGATCGTGACGGCCGGCGGCGTTGGATTCCTTTCCGGCACGCTCGACTACTATGTGCGCGCCTACGACCTCGCCACCGGCAAGAAGCTTTGGCAGGCGCGCCTGCCGGCCGGCGGGCAAGCGACACCCATGACTTACGCCGACTCGAAAGGCAAGCAATACGTGCTGGTGACCGCGGGCGGCCATGGCTCGCTCGGCACGCGTACCGGGGATGCGGTGATCGCTTACAGCTTGCCGTGACCGTGAACATGAACGAGGCGGCAGCGGGCGAACGAAGGGTCCGCTGCCGATTCGCTCCGTATCTGGCGTATGCTTGTTTTTTCGGAATTCCGGACGAGGGCTTTCATGCGCATCGAGACATCGTTTCTGTTCGATCTCGACGGTACGCTCGTCGATAGCGTCTATCAGCACGTGCTTGCCTGGAAGGAAGCGCTCGATGCCGAGGGCATCGATCTGTCCGTGTGGCGCATTCATCGCAAGATTGGCATGAGCGGCGGACTGTTCGTCAATCAGTTGCTGCGCGAAACGCACGACGAGTTCACCGCGGATCGCGTCGAGCGGCTGCGCCAGGCCCATGCCGCAGCCTATCAACGGCTGCATGCGCAGGTGAGACCGCTGCCCGGTGCGATCGAGCTGCTGAAGGCGTTGACGCGTGCCAACATCCGCTGGGCCATCGCCACGAGCGGGCGCATGGAAACGGCGGCACTGAACCTCGAATCGCTCGGTGTCGATCCGGGCACGACCGTGGTCGTCACGCGCGATCAGGTCAAGCACGCCAAACCCGATCCCGATCTCTTCATCGCGGCGGCCGAACGTCTCGGTGTATCGATCGAGACCGCTGTCGTGGTGGGCGACAGTGTCTGGGATATGCTCGCGGCCCGCCGTTGCCGCGCGCTCGGTGTCGGCTTGCTATCGGGCGGGTATGGGACCGAGGAACTCGAAAAAGCCGGCGCGCTGCGCGTCTATGAGGACCCGGCCGACTTGCTCGCGCATCTGGATGAAGTGGCTGCGCGCCCGTAATCGGTAGGCGAGGAACGCTACGGCTTTTTACCTTTTGCCACCGCGCCGCGTACTTCGAAGCGAACCGTATCGGCGCTCGATCCGTCCGCGTCGACGAGTTCGAGCACATGGCGGCCCGGCCACGGCAGCCACGTCAAGCGGTCCCCATGGCCCAGCATCTTGCCATCGAGCCGCCAAACGCTCGCCTCGGAGGCCCCGCGTGCACGTTCGAAAACGATGCGCTGCCGCGCGGGTGGAATATCGGGATCCAGCGCGAACAGCGTTCCGTCGGTGGGCGAGCTGATGCGAGCCGCCCCGTTCGCGCCATGCATGTCGCGCGATACGCCACCCCGCGCGTCCATTGCGTGTATGGCGGGCTCACCCGCCGATCTGGCATTCGCCGCCAGATCGACCACCGGCATCTGCGTTCCGCTGATGAACCATTCGTCGCGAGGGGGCTCGATATTGCGCTCGAAGCTCACGCGCGCTTGCACGACGCCTTTCGGCGGACGAGGCGCCGCGCTCGGAACCCGTCGATGCAAATACCCGACAATCGCCGCCCAGATCGGCGAAGCGCCCGTCACACCGGATACGTCCCACATCGGCTCGCCATCGGCATTTCCGACCCAGACACCCACCGTATAACGCGACGTGAATCCGACGGTCCAGTTGTCACGCATGTCCTTGCTCGTGCCGGTCTTCACCGCCGAAAAAAACCGCGTATGCAGCGGACTGTCGAAGCCGAACGTGCGCGTCCTGGCATTGTTGTCGGACAGCACCGTCGTCACGACGTAGCTCGCCTCGGCGCTGAGCACCCGCGTTGCCGCCTGTGTCGAGCGCGGGTCCGGCGGTTGGGCGCAACCGGGCAAATCGCAGGTAGGCGCGACGATCCCACCGTTGGCCAGCGCGCGATAAGCGTTCGTCAGCGAGAGGAGCGTCACGTCCGCGCTGCCGAGCGCGAGCGAATAGCCGTAATAGTCGCCGCTTTCGGTGAGCGGCAAACCCAGCGCGCTCAGCGTCATTGCGAAGCGATGCGGCGTCACCATCACCAGCGTGCGCACGGCCGGCACGTTCAGCGAGGAACCGAGCGCAGTACGCACGCTGACCCAGCCTTTGAAATCCTTGTCGTAGTTTTGCGGAATATAAAGACCACCGCCCGCGGCCAGATCGAGCGGTGCATCGTCGAGCAACGATGCCGTCGTGAGTCGCCGCTCGGCGATCGCCTGCGCATAGAGAAACGGCTTCAGGGTCGAGCCGGCCTGGCGCCTCGCCAGCACCGCATCGACGTCGCGCGCCCCCGAGAACGCACCCGACGAACCGACCCAGGCCAACACCGCGCCCGTCGCGTTATCGAGTACGACCGCCGCGGCATCGTGCACGTTGCGCGGGTGAGCCGGTGCATTGAGCTCGACGATCGTGCGCGTCAGTATCTCGTTCGTGAAGCGTTGAAGTTTCGCGTCGAGCGTCGTGACGATTCGGGCACCCGCGCCCGGATGCGTCTCATTGGCGACGCGACGCGCAAAATGCGGCGCAAGCATCTGCGTTTCGGGCGAAACCGACAGCACGGCCGGAGCCGGCCGCGCGAAGGCGAGTTGCACGAAGCCGCCGAGGGTAGCGCAGCCCGAGGGCGCCTTCATATCGCGCAGAATGCGGCAGGCGCGCGCGGCAACCTTGGCGGGCGAAGCATTCGGCGAGCGAATCAACGCGGCGGCAACGGCTGCCTCGCGTTCGTCGAGACCCGAAGGCGCCTTGCCGAACAGCGTGATCGAAAGCGCGGACAGCCCGATCGTCTCGCCCCGAAACGGCACGAGGTTCAGGTACGCCTCGAGAATCTGATCCTTGCGCCAGCTCCGTTCGAGCCAGAGCGCGCCGACTGCCTGCTTCGCCTTTTCCGTAACGTTTCGGTGTCCTGAACGTTGCCGTTCGTCATCGAGCAGCCCCGTGAGCTGCATCGTGACAGTGGAAGCCCCGCGCGTGCGCGTATTCCACAGATTGCCCCACGCGGCGGCCGCGGCACCGCGCCAATCGACGCCGCTATGTTCGTAAAAGCGCTTGTCCTCGGACACGACGATCGCCTCGCGCAAGGCGGGCGAGACGTCGGCGAGCGCCACCCACTCGCCGCGCCGCTCGGTATCGTCGATTCGCGTGCGCTGCAGCGGCACGCCGTCGCGCGATACGAGCACCCAATCCGAACTGCGCCACTGGCTGCGCACGGTCTCGAACGACGGGAGCGCGTGCGCGGCAAGCGGCATCGCGAGCGTCAGCACGACGAGCGGGCGAACCATCGCAACGCGCCACGCTTTCAACCTGAACATATTGCCCTCGATCGCGTGCCGACGCATCGTCCCTCGCTCCCCGTCATTTCGCCGGCGCGGGCGGTTGGACGACGACCGCTGCATTCGGCAAGACGCCAAAACTCGACGGCGCGTAAAGCGCTTCGACACGCGTCGGCGGCAGGCCGAACGTACCGACGTTGTTGAGCCGGACCGTGTATTCGACGGAGAACTTGCCCTTAGGCACATAGCTGTAATAGGCACGATAGCCATCGTAGCCACGTTCGACGAAATCGGGCCATGCGCCGCGTTGCGCCTTTTCTCCCACGGTGGCGGCCTCCGAATCGCGCCCGAGGCCCGAGCCGAGAATCGTCGCGCCGGCCGGAACGGGGTCATCGACGACAACCCATGTCATGTCCGTCTGGGCATCGATATCCAGATGCACCCGCACGATGTCGCCGCGAGTAGTGACGCCTTTGACCGCGGGATCGACAGGCGTCACCGTCTTCGCGATCCGATAGCCCGCGGCGAACGGCGCCTTCAGCTCGACGGCGGCCAGGCTCTCGACGGTGGCCCACGGCTTGCCGGTCCCCTCATGCGTGAGCGTCAACGGGACCGGTGCGCTGCGCGCCTCGGGCGGCCACGCCAACAGCTGAGCGCGCGTATCGGCCGTTTTGGTGGCAGCCGTAGCCGCCGAAGCCGTCGCTTGCACCGCCGATCGCGCCGAAACCGACGATCCCGCCGTTGCCGCGGCAGCGGGCTGGCCCCATGCGACGGTACTCGCGTTCGGCCCGAACTCCAGCTTCGTCTTCCCCGTCACGGCGACGCTTTCGAACGCGCGCGAAAACCGCTCGACGGCAAACGAGCCGAGCAGGTTCGCCGTCGTCGTCTGCCATGCCCCATGCTGTTGCAACGCAAGCAGACCGGCGAGAAGTCGCGGCATGTCGTCTTTCCAATCGGGTTTGTCGACGAACGTCAGCACCGTGCGTGCCGCATTGCTCTCGGGGCCCTCCATCAGCCACCAGAGGTCGTCGGTGTCGGCCGTCGAAAAAGTCAGGCGCGTGCCCTGGTAGGTGAGACGCGAGCGAACGATCTGCTCCACCTGCGCGAGCTTTTCGTCGCGCCGCGCGATGTCTTTCACCCGCGACAGGATCGCGTAGTAGTCGAGCACCGCGGACGTCGGCCATTGGTTCGGCGCGATCTCGATCGAATCGAGCATACCCGCCCGCGCGAACCCGTAACGGGACAGCGCTTCGATCGCCGCCAGCTTGCGCAGGTCGAGATCCTTGCGCGGCGCCCACGTATTGCGCTCGATCCGCCCTTCCACGAAATTGACGAGCCCGCCCTCGAGCTTGGCGCGCAGATCGTCGGGCAGCGCGAAACGCGCATCGAGCCTCGCTGCTTCGTCGCTCGCGTCGAGCAAGTAGGCCGTCAACGTCGTGCTGCCGGTATTACCGCTGTCGTCGCTAGGCGGGAAGTAGTTGGCAAGGCCGTCGCGGTCCAGGTAGACAGGCATCCTGGCCACGACAGCCTGCCATTGCGCCGCATCGCGCAGGCCGAGCGCGCGCGAGGTTTGCTGCTCCAGACACCTGTACGGATAACGCTCGAACCATCGGCGCACGCCGGGCATGCCGTCGGAAAGCTTCGATTGCAGCGACACGGCTATGCCGCCGCGCAACGCGCCCGCCTGCGTGGCGGTGGCATTCGGCGGCGCGGCGACCGGCAGCGAATAGGTACCGTCGATCTGAGCGAGCGTCGCCTGCTGCACCGTCACCGGTATCGCCGCATCCACCCGTTGCATCACTTTCAAGGCATCCGAAGCGTGCGGCCCGCCTTGTTCCGTGGCTCCGATACTCCATGTCAGCGCGGCAGGCGTCGCCTCGGCGGTGCCGTCCGGCGGCGTCGCGAGCCACGCGACCTCGCGTGCCGAGTCGGGTCCGACCTGCACGGTCTGCGGGGGCAAATCGAGGCCCTTCACGCTCGGCGTGACAACGACGTTCATCGCGCGCGTAGTCGTGTTGCGCACGGTGAACTGCGCACGAAAGTGGTCGCCCTCGCGCACGAGCGGCGGCAACCCGGAGATCAGCTGCAGATCCTGAGTACTCCTGATCGATGCGGCGCCCGTGCCGAACGTGCCGTCGCCCACGGCCGCGATTGCGACGATGCGAAAGCTCGTGAGCGAATCGTTGAGCGGCACGTCGACGAATGCCTCTCCGTTCGCATCGAGCGTCACGCGCGGATTCCACAGCAGCAGCGTATCGAAGAGCTCGCGCGTCGCGCCATGCCCCCCGCCTCCACCCGCGGGCACCGCCTTGCGTCCGAAATGGCGACGCCCGACGATCTCCATCTGCGCCGTGGCCGTCTCCACCCCGTATGCACGCCGCTGCAGCATGGCATCGAGCACGTCCCAGCTTTCGTTGGGCATCAACTCGAGCAGCGCTTCGTCCACGGCCGCAACGGCGATCTGCGTGCCCGCCGGCGCCGCTTTGCCGCCCGGCATCCGCACGCGCAGCTTCACATGCGCCTTGCCGCGCACCGTATAGGACTTCGCATCCGGCGTGACGGTGACCGCGAGCTTGTGAGCCGCGGTGCCGACCTTGATCTCGGTCAGGCCATATCGGAATGCCGGTTTCGACAAATCGACGAGCGGCGTCGGCGCTTCATACCGCCTGCCTTCGTACCAGAACGCCCTCGCCCATTCGAGCGGCGCTTTCCAGCCCCACGTGAAAAACGAATACCAGGGCACTTCATGAATCCGCCCGCGCAGCGCCAAGACCGAGACGTAGACGTTCGGTCCCCATGCCGGATTCACTTTCAGCGTGACGGTCGGATCCTTGCCGTCGAGCTTCACGACGTGCGTTTCGATAATGCCTTCCCGCTCCACGGCAACGAGTGCCGTGGCGAAGCGAAACGGCATGCGCACTTGAAAGCGGGCCGTCTCGCCGGGTTCGTAAGCGGTCTTTTCCGGCAATACGTCGATGCGATCGGTGTTCTCTCCTCCGAACCAGAGTTCGTCTTCGCGCGTGACCCAGATCGATGTCGAGGCCGTCGACGCGTTGCCGTCGCCGTCTTTCGCCGTCACGACGAGATCGACATTGCCGGCTTCCTTGATCTTGGCATCGCAGCTCATGAGGCCATGGTCGTCGCTCTTGCCGCTGCAGAGCGTGCCGAGGTCCTTGGTCTCGGTGCGATTGTCATAGGCATAGAAGCCGCCGACCATGCGCTTGCGCGACGAGATCGTGATCCGCGCAATACCGCGTACCTCGAGCGGCACGCCGGCACGGGGCTTGCCTTGCAGATCGACGGCGAGCGCCTTGATCGGCACCGCATTGCCGACGGACACCCATTGCCCGGACTTCACGCCCGCCACGACGGCGGCGGGCCAGAGCGTTGCATTGCCGCTGATCGTTTGGACCTCGCCATTCGGGTCAGCGAACGTGGCCTCCAAGACGAGGCTCTTCGGCCCATCGACGGACGGGATGTCCTTCAGCGTGAGACTGCCGGCGCCGTTGCGATCGAGCGTCACGGGTTGCTTGTCGGCAATCAGCTTCGAACCGTCGTCGCCCGAATCGCGTGCGCTGGCCTCGTCGTCCGACGATTCCGATGTGCCTGCATCGTTGCGGGGCACATAGGGCTCGAAGCTGAACTCCGGATAGGTGTCGGCAAATGTCGGCGACGTGCGCCGGGTCAACGCGGAGACCTGTACCGGCAAGCCCGATGCGCCGCCACCGGACGTGTACTCGATCTGCAAGGCAAGCGGTGCCGACTTGGCCGCCACGAGGGGATGAGCCTTCTCGTCGCGCACGGCGATCGTGCCTTTGAATACCGGCAGCCGAAATTCCTCCACGCGGAAACCGCCCGATGCGTAGCTGCGGCCAGCGCGCTCGCCCGAATCGTCGTCACTGTCTTCGTCATCGGTGGCTTCGTCGCTGTTCTCGCGGTTGCCGACACTGTCGTCTTGGCCGTTCTTCTTGCCGGCATCTTTCGAGGCGTTTGCGGCGGGATCGACATCGTCCAGCGAGACGCTGTATTCCCCGAGCTTTGCCGAGGCCGGAATGGCGAACGTGGAATCCGCCGTATGATCGGCTGTCCATTTGAGCGGCATGCGCCACGTCTGTCCGCTGCCAAGATGACGAATCGTCACGCGCGACGGATAGCGCTTGGGGAAAGCGAGACCCTGCATGGTCTCCACGCGGATCATATGCTTCATCGAAACCGTCTCGCCCGCGCGCACCAGCGTCCGATCGAAGACCGTATGGGCGCGTACCGTCTCTTGCGCGCTCGTATCGGTGGGCACGTTGAAGCGCCAGGCCTCGATGCCGCGATTCCAATCCGATCGAACGAAGGCCATATCGCGGCCTGTTTTCGGATCGTCGACGCGGGCCGATATGAACAGGCCCTCGAAGCTGTCGTCCCGGCATTTCGCGCGAGCGTCGAGCGGCCCATCGGTCTTCATGACTCCGTTGACATCGGTCCTGCCCGAAGCGAGTTCGTCGCCGTTGCAATCGCTCACGCGAATATCGGCATTGGGCACCGGCTGCCCACGATCGAGCGTGGTCACCCATACGACGCTGTTCGCGCGCCCACGCTTGAAATGCACGCCCAGATTCGTCACGAGCACCGCGGTACGCACGTACATCGGCGCCTTCTTGCCCAGGAGCGACGCCCCCAGTGCGGGCGAGGCCAGTTCGATGACATAAAAGCCGGGCTTCGCCACCGGAATGCCGACTACTTCGAACGGACGCAACGTCTTCGGGTCCGCTTTAGGCAGCGTCAGCGTTTCGATGTTCTGTTGACCGGCAAGCAGCGAGAGCGAGCGCAGGTCGATTTGCGGATTCTTGCGATCCTGCTTGGCGTCGTCGGTGCCGCCGGTGCGCGGGATCGTGACCGGATGCGGATTGTGCGTCAGCAGCCCGGGCATATGCTCATCGATCCACTTGCGGTCTTCGGTGAAGCCGTCGAACCGGTCGACGTTGCGCATCCAGCGTCGAATGTCGCGATCGGCCTCGACGCGCATCTTCGCGAACTGCGCATTGCCCGCGTTGAGCCCATCGACGTGCAGGTCCGCCTCGACATTGCGCAGCGTGATCGGCACGAGCGCCGGCGTGTCCGGCTCCGCATAGCGCTCGATGATGCCGAATGTCCCCGATGAAAACTTCGCGAGCGGCGGCATGGGCGCCGTCATGGTTTTGAGCGGGAAAAGATCGGCGTTGGCCAGCGCCCGGCCGCTCACGTCCTTCAAATTGGAGGGCGCACGGATGATCAGCTCCGCTCGCTCGGGCAGCGGCGCCGCGAATTCGACCGTGTTCGTTTGCGGATCGTTGTTATCGGGCGAGAACGACGGCTTCATGTCGCCGTTCGGGCCTTTCATACGGAACGCCTCGGCATCGGCTCGCGAGATCGGCGCATTGAACTGCAGCCGGACCGGCCGCAAGGGAGTACAGGGTGCTTTGGCGTTTTCGCGCTCGCAGCTGAAGCCGGCCGAAAAAGGTTCGCGCACCGTATAGTCGAAGCGGCGTTCGACATCGTTGACGAGGCCGCTCGGGCTCGCGATCCCTTTGCCGTAGACGAGTTGCGCGTTCGTACCGGACGGCAGCGCCTGCTGGCATTGCAAGGTCAATACCTGCGCCGCTTCCTTTTGCAGCACAAATCGCTTCAGAAGCGCGGCGCGTGTCGCCGCATCGACGTTCTTGACCGGAATGCGGTTGCCCAGCCCGCTCGATTCGCACCAGATGTTCCGTTGCACCGAGTCCGCCGTCGCCGGGCCGTTGAGCCGCAGCACGAACGCCTGATCCTCTTCGATCTCGCCGCCCGACGGCTCGATCGATTTGACGGACGGCCCGCCCGTTTCGAACGTGAAGTGCTTGGGGCCTTTCAGCGCATTGCCTGCTGCCGATTTCAGTCCGTCACCCAGATCGACGGTGCACGACACGCCCGGCGGCAAATCGGCGTTGAAATCCCAGGCCCAGGTCTTCTCATCTATCCAGCGCGCGTGGCCGGCGCTGGCCGAGGGATCGTTGCACTTGACGCGTGCCGGCGCGGGTGCATCGGGCGAACCGAACGCCGCCATGGCTTCGTCGAACTTGACGACGACCTGCCGGGCCTGCGCCACCTTGCCTTGCGGCGTGACGCGCGTCACGCGGGCAGCCTCGGCCCGCCACCCCGCTGCCGCCATGAGCGCCAATGCCGCGACTGCCGCGGCGGCCCATCGGCACCCCATCCCGATCTTGTTGTTCTGCATCGACCGCGCTCCGTTTTACTTCTTCGATTTATCGATTGAGCCGCAAGACGAGCACTACCGCCATCCACAATTTGGTCGGTAGCGCTACGATGCGTGAGATTCTAAAAGACTATCGGGGAGACAAGGCTGTCCAGTGACAGGACAAAGCGGGCAAGGAGGAAGATAGCCGCCGGTCGGCCTGGTTCGCTTTCGACCGGCCAAATGCGACGACGGCCGCCCCTGTTGGGACAGCCGTCAGCGGCATGATGTCAGTCGCGGTAGTGGTGCTTGCGATGGTGCCGGCCGCGGTGAGCGCCGTAATCGTTGGAATACGAATTCGCGCGCGAGATGTGGCCGCCGAGCGCCGAGCCGGCTCCGCCGCCAGCGGCCGCACCGATGATGCCGCCGGTGCGCCCGCCCAGCGCATTGCCTGCCGCCGCGCCTGTGCCGCCGCCCAGCGCGCCGCCGACGATCGCACCCGTGCGTTCGCGGCGATTCGAAGTGATGGCCCCGCCTGCGCCGCCGCCCACGGCACCGCCGATGACCGAGCCGGTGCTGCCGCCGACTGCGCCGCCGACGGCAGCGCCGGCAGCGCCACCCAGTGCACCGCCGAGCGCATTGTTCAAATCGCCGGCGAATGCCGGCAGCGAGCTCAACGCAGCCAACGCCGCGAAGGCGGCAATCCGAACGTTTTTCTTCAACATATGAGGCCTTTCGTCTTTGTTTGAATAACGGCGCGCAGTATAGCGAGCCGCCGAAAGGCAAATGTTGCTCAACGGTCCGGAGTCCGTAAGAGATGTAACGAAATCCGGCAGGCCGCACGAGGTTATCCGTAATTATCCATTTCAGGTATAATTACCCACACTCTGGATAATTCTGGATAACTCCATGGAATTGACGGAACTGTGGCACTTCCCGCGGCCCGAGCTGGCGAGCGCCTATCTCGCCACGCTGGACGCCGGGCTCGTCACGTCGACGACGATTTTCGCGCCGCGCCGTACCGGCAAGACAGCGTTTCTCTTGCGGGACCTCAAACCGCTGGCCGAAAGCGCGGGCTACACGGTAGTGTACGCCGACCTCTGGCAAACGCGGCAAACGCCGGGCGCCGCGCTCGCGCGTTCGCTCGAAGAGGCGTTGGAACCGCATTCGCTGCTCGAAAAGGTCCTGGCGCGGCTGCAGGCGCCCGTCAAATCGCTCAAGGGTAAGGCCGAGTTCGGCGGCGCCACGCTCGAAGGCCACATCGAACTCGAAGACGATCACAAGCGGGAGATCGGGGATACGGCGCTTTTGATCGACGCGCTCGTTGCGGAGTTGACGAAGCGCCGGCCGGTGCTGTTTCTGATCGATGAGGCGCAATCGCTCGGCCGCAGCAAGGAGGGCGAGGAAATGGCGCGCGCGCTGCGCACGACGCTGACGAAGCATCAGCGCCGGCTTCGCATGTTGTTTACGGGTTCTTCGCGCACGAAGCTCGGTCATGTGTTCACGAATGCGAATGCACCGCTCTACTCGGCCGCGAGTACGGTGCAGGACTTCCCATTGCTCGGCGACGAGTTCGTCGATTACATTGCCCGGCGGTTCAGGGAATCGACGAAGCGCAAGCTCGATACAACGGCGGCGCGCGATGCCTTCGAGTTGTTCGGGCGGCGCCCGGAGCCTTTGATGGAAACCGTGCTTGCACTGATGATGAGTCCGGCGCTGACGTTTCCCGAAGCCATTGCGATGCAGCAGGAGAAGTTGGCGCGCACCGAGAATCACGAGGGGACCTGGAATTCGCTCGACGCGACCGAGCGCGTACTCGTGCGGATGTTCGCGGACGATCCTTCGATGAAACCCTTCGCGAAAGCGACGCTGATCAAAATCCGCAAGCGCGTGGGTATCGACGACTTGCAGCCGACCCACATTCAAAAGGCGTTGGGCCGGCTTGCGGAAAAGACGGTCGTGGCGAAGACTCCGCGCGATGTCTACGAATTCGAGAACGAGAGTTTTGCGGACTGGGTGCGCAATATCGTCGACTGAACGGCAACGCGCACCAGTGCGCTATGCGTGGCCCAACGATTCGAGCCACTTCAAGCTCTCAGGCCTACAGGCCTTCAGGCCAGTCGTTGCGTGTAGCAGGCGGCCAGGACAGCCGTTCGACATTGGAGCCTGGATCGTAGACAATCCTCGCATTCCTAACTGCTTAGGACAGGAGCCGCAATGTTCGACCTTTCCTCGTTGAGCACCTTCGTTGTCATCGTTCTCGGGCTGTTTCTCATTCCCGGTCCCGCGGTGCTGCTGGTATTGAGCCGCACGGCTCAGGGCGGCCGCAAGACGGGAGTCATGACAGGCCTCGGGATCGCAACCGGCGACTTCGTACATACCGTCTTCGCCGCGGTTGGCCTGTCGGCGGTGCTGATGACTTCCGCGCTCGCGTTCAACGCGGTCAAATTCATCGGAGCGGCTTATCTGATCTATCTCGGTGTTCGCGCGATCCTCGAAAAGCAGGGCGACCCCTCATTGCCGAAGGTGCCTGCCGTCACGCCTGCAAAAGCCTTCTTGCAGGCAGTGCCCGCCGAAGTACTCAACCCTAAGACCGCACTCTTCTTCCTCGCTTTCATGCCTCAGTTCGTGCATCCCGAACGAGGTTCGGTCTTTTTGCAGTTCACCGTTCTAGGACTTATTTTCGTCGTCTTGAGTTCGCTGTATACGACGCTTCTCGCACTTTCGATTCGACCATTGGGCCGAGTCGTGAAGCGACTGTCCTGGATTAGCCGTTGGCAAGGAAAAATCGTGGGCTCCATCTTCATATCGCTGGGGTTGAAAGTCGCTACCCAACATCGATAGGCCATTGGCGAATGACCGCTCTCGGGACGTTATGGCAAGCGCATTCTTGCGAGAAGCGTGTAGCTCACGAAATCGAATATCGATTCTGAGGACCGGCGACATACTGCTTCTGCGCCATCTCGAGAACCTTGTCGCGAAACTCGTCAAAGACACCCAGCACCGAGCGCTCGTCCGACCCGACGCCAGGCTGCAGGTTTCTGAGCATGGCGTCGTCGATCATGAAAGTAATTTCGCGCGAATTGTCGTAGCCCCAGAAACACACGCAATGCCGGGAGGCATCGTAGCTACGGCTCGGATTGGGAAACTGAAGCATGATGGTCAGGCTTTCGGGGGCACAGCCGAGTAGCGCCATTTACTTGCACTGGAGTCGATCGCAGCGTCACTGAGGCGTCGCTGCTCGGCTCTGGCTGCATCCGCAGTCTCGAGGGTACGCGCACGTGTGCTGCGTTCGATGGCGTCCTGGCTCGGTCTGGGAATTCCGGCCGGAGCACGTTTAAGTCGCGATTGCATGATGACGTCCTGAAGCAGAAGGCCACGCGTCGGCGGCCAGTCTCCCCA
Source organism: Trinickia sp. (assembly GCF_057351765.1). Classification (NCBI taxonomy): domain Bacteria; kingdom Pseudomonadati; phylum Pseudomonadota; class Betaproteobacteria; order Burkholderiales; family Burkholderiaceae; genus Trinickia; species Trinickia sp. The sequence continues at coordinate 79,039 of NZ_JBMRBK010000040.1, forward strand.
CTGTATACCCTTTGGCTGACACCGACGTCTTTATTTGCCCGGTGGCGCTTCGGCCTGGCGATATCACTGACGCTTCGAAGCCTCCTTCTTCAGCTTCTTCGCGTCTTTCTTTTCTTTTGGCGTCTTGGTGGCCACTTTCTTCTCCGTCTTTTTGGCGTCGTGGGCTTTGCTCATGATGGCCTCCTTCTATATAGGTATCTCAGTGTACGGCGCGACGCGCTTTCCGTCCAACGAAACAGGGGCGGCAATGCCGGCGTCACCGGGCCCTGGAGCCGGGTATCAGGACGGTTTCATTTGAACCGCCGATTCAGCAGATGGTAAACTCGCCGCGCGTCGTCCAGCCTCCACACCATGACTTCACGATCCCGCAACCACCTGACCGCATGGCTTGGCCTCGTTGCCATGTGGCTCATCGTGCTCGCCCCAATCGTGAGCCAGTTGGTTGTCGCCGCGCATCGGGACGATCCGAATGCCGTGCTCTGCTCAGCGACGCAACCTGCAGCCGATTCCGCCCACGTCACACATGCCGATCCGCTGGCGGCCTGCGGCTATTGCGATTTGATGGCCAATCACACGGCGATACCGGCACCGCCGCAATCGCTACTCCTGTTTATTACGGTCGTCGCAATAGCGGCTATCCCCACGCTGTCCATCCGCTTTACCCCTCTCGGCGCGTTCCCTTCCGGTAGACCCCGCGCCCCACCCGTCCTCTCCTGAATTTCCGTTACTCGCAGCCCGTCCGACGCGCCTGTCGAAGGCGCGCGGCTGTTCGTTCAACGACTTCAGGAAAATTCCATGCGGTACTTCGCATCGCGAAGGCTGCGCGTTCGCGCGCGCCGCCATGCACGGTTCGTCACGTTCGGACTGTTGCCCATTTCGCTTGTCGCACCGTCGGCGTTTGCAGCAACAACCGACGTCAATCCGGCCCCGGCTTCAAACGCTGAGCAGGCCCACCCGACCCCATCCGCATCGCCCATAGAACGCGGCGCCACGGTCTTGCCCCCCATTACCGTCAGCGCAACGGCCGACAATGCTCGCCTGGGCCCCACCGCCCTTCCGAACGCTCCCGGTACGGTCGAATCCGTCACCCCCGAGCAGTTCGGAAACTGGAACGTCGTCAACACCGAGGACGTGCTGAAGCAGATGCCGAACCTCGCAGTGCGCAAGCGTTTCATCGGCGATTTGAACTCGATCATCGCAGTGCGCGGCGCGAGCAATACGCAAAGCGCGCGCGGCCTCGTCTACGCGGATGGGCTGCTGCTATCGAATTTGCTCGGCAACAGCTACTCGTTTCCGCCCCGTTGGTCGATGGTGTATCCGGCGGAAATCCGCCAAGTCGATGTCGGCTATGGACCGTTTTCCGCGCTGTATCCGGGCAACTCGCTCGGCGCGACGGTGCTCATCACGACGCGCATGCCCTCTCGATTCGAGGCCGACGCCAACGTCAAAGCGTTCACGCAGCATTTCAGCCTCTACGGTGTGAATCGGAACTTCAACGGCAGCGAGGCAAGTACGTCGATCGGAAACCGCATCGGCAAGTTCTCGTTTTTTATCGGCGCGAATCACCTCGAAAATACCAGTCAACCCTTGCAGTTCGCGACGCTCGCGCAATCGACCGCCCCGGCAAAGCCGGGCGATGTTCCGGTAACGGGCGCCTACTTCTACAACAATCAGACGAACGCGCCCACTACGGTGATCGGCGTGAACGGCGAAGGCATCGAGCACACCGTCCAGGATCAGCTCAAGCTCAAACTGCAATACGACTTCACGCCGACCTTGCAGGGAGCGTTCACGCTCGGCTACTGGCATCAGACGTACAACAGCCAGACCTCCACGTTTCTCTTCGATGCGCATGGCAGCCCCATATATAGCGGGCGCGTCGACATCGGAGGATACGAATACAACGTCCCGGCATCCGCGCTTGCCCCCAGCCTCGGATGGAGCGAGAACTGGCTGTACGGCCTCTCGCTGAAAACGCGCAATGCAAGCGGCTGGAATGGCGAAGCGATCGCATCGTATTACGACGTATCGAACGCTGTCGCACGCCTGGCAAATGCAGGCGGCCCGGGTAATGGCCCGGGTACCGTGACGTTCGGCGACGGAACCGGCTGGAAAGCGCTCGATTTGAAAGCGACGTGGACGCCGCCATCCCCGTTGCCCGGTCTCGCGAATCATGCGCTCGCATTCGGTTATCACTACGACGACTATTTCCTCGATAACGAAACGTTCAATACCTCCAACTGGCGCGATGGCAGCGCCCAGAGCTTTGCCAACTCGTTCAAGGGGCGCACGCAAACGCAGGCCGTCTACGCGCAGGACGCATGGCGCTTTGCGCCGCGGTGGAAACTCGTCTCCGGCTTACGTTACGAAGACTGGCAGGCATACAACGGCGCACAAGCGCTAGCGGGCACCAGCGTTCCATACCCCGGTGCCGATCAACACCGTTTTTCGCCGAAAGCGTCGCTATCGTTCGATGTGACGGACGAGCTGACGCTGCGAGCTTCGATCGGGCGTGCCTATCGCTTTCCCACGGTCAGCGAGCTGTTTCAAGGAAAGATCAACGGCTCGTCGATCGTCAATAACAATCCGAATTTGCAACCCGAGGACGACCTATCGAAGGAGCTGGCCGCGGAATGGGCGCATTGGAACGGACTCTTCCGGCTGTCGCTCTTTCAGGACGATGTCAAAAACACGATCTTCAGTCAGACCGATACAACCGTCATTCCGAACGTCACGAGCTTCCAGAATATCGGCAAGGTTCGCTCCCGCGGTGTCGAGCTCGGTTATCAGGGAGAGGATGTCGTCGTGCACGGCCTCGATTTGATTGCCAGTGTGGCTTACACGCAATCGAAGATTCTGGCCAATGCGCAAAACCCGGCGACGGTCGGCAAGTACTTCTACCGGATTCCGCTCTGGCGCGCGAATCTCGCGGCGACCTATCGAATCGGCGAACGCTATGCCGTGACGCTTGCGGCCCGCTACTCGGGCCGCGAGTACAACACGCTGACCAACACCGATTCGAACCCGAACGTATTCGGTGGCACCAGCACTTATACCGTCGCGGACGCGAAGTTCACGTTCCATCCGACCAAGCTCAGTGAAATCGGCGTCGGCGTCGACAACCTCTTCGACGCCCGCTACTTCGTCTATCACCCCTACCCCGGCCGCACCTTCTATATCGAAGGCCGGCTGCGCATGTAAAGGAGGCACCTATGTCCATTGTCCCAACCATCGTTCGCGCAATGCCAGCCTCCACGCAGTCCAGCCGTGGATACCGCACGCTGTGGCGCTGGCACTTCTATGCGGGCTTGTTCGTCATGCCGTTTCTCGTGGTGCTGGCCATCACCGGCACGATCTATTGTTTTCAGCCGCAGATCGAACCGTTGCTCTACCCGCATCGACTCGTAGTGACGCCCGGCGCTTCGGCTCGCCTGAGCGAGGACGCTTTGCTTGCCAAGGCTCGCGCTGCCATGCCGCCCGAAGCGGTAGCGACGACCGCGCGCATCGCCACCGGCGCCGAGCGCAGCGCCGAATTCATTTTCAGGCTGCCGAACGGCCGCAGCGAAAGCGTCTATGTGAACCCTTACGACGGGGTCGTGCTCGGCACGCTCGACGTCGACCGTCGCTTCATGCAGGTCGATCGCATGATTCACCGCAAGCTGCTGCTCGGCAAACCGGGCGAACTGCTGATGGAGCTCGTCGCATGCTGGACGCTCGTGATGATCGGCACGGGTATCGCGCTATGGTGGCCGCGCGAACGTGTGCGGGAGGGCACTGCCGCTGCCCTGCGTGCGGCGCTGGTACCTGACTTGACGCGCCGCGGACGGCCGCTATGGAAGACCATCCATGCGACGCTCGGTATCTGGCTGGCCATCGGCGCATTCGCGTTCATCGCGACCGGCCTGCCGTGGACCGGTTCGTGGGGCAAGCAGTTCAAGGCGCTGGCCACCAGCGCCAACCTTGGCTCCCCACCGGGGGCATGGGGTGGTATGCGATTGCGCTCGAATGTGCCGGGGCACTTGGCCGCTTCCGCGGCCGCCGTGCCTCGCGATGCATCTTCGTCCGGCATGGATTCGATGCCAGGCATGACGATGGACGATATGCCGTTACCGCGGGTGCCGTGGGCAGTCGGCGCTGTGCATGTGCCGAACGCGCCCAATGCCGGTGCGCCCGGCGCTAAGCCGCTATCGCTCGCCCGAATCGTTGCGCAGACGGCCGCCACGGGACTCACGGACGGCTACGACATTGCGCTGCCGCGCTCGCCCGAAGGTGTTTATACCGTGTCGTATTTTCCGGCCGACCCGAAACTCGAGCGCACGATTTATATCGATCAGTACAGTGGCGAAGTGCTGAAAGACATCCGCTACCGCGACTATGGCGCCATCGGCAAAGCCGTGTCGTACGGCACGTCACTGCATATGGGCCGCTACTTCGGTCTGGCGAATCAGGTCGTTTGCTCGGCCCTTTCGCTCGGGCTCGCCGCGCTGGCGCTGACGGGCTGCGTGATGTGGTGGAAGCGTCGGCCGTCGGGCACACTCGGTGCGCCGGCCCGCGAACGCACGCGCGCGTCGATGCGCGGATGGTGCGCCGCGCTCGTCGTGCTTGGCGTCGTGTTTCCGCTGATGGGTGCGACGCTCGTCGTCGTTGCGCTGGTCGATCGTTTCGTGTTTGCGCGCGCGGCCGGCGCCGACTCGGAAGCGTCGATTGAACTACGCAACTGAGAGCGACTTGTTGCGATGCCTCGCCCCTCAGCGGGCGAGCGCCCGCGACATCTCGTCGATCGGCATGACACGTATCGAGTTGAGCAGGCGCATCTCTCCCGCATCGGGCGTCGCAACGCGCAGGACTGCGTTGAACGTTTCGTCGACACGCGCGCGCAACGATGCGAGCATTGCGTCGAGCAGGCGCTCAGCGCCCCGAGGGGGCAGTCCCAGCTCATCCGCGAGCTTCAACATGTTCCGCCTGGAGATGTCCGCGAAGTGCCTGGCATCGCCGACGGGCATGGTCAGTTCGCAGTTCGGCCACTGATCTCCGCGCTCGGGCTGATACGTCCTGGTGTGATACACGACCGTGCTCACGATGTCATAAAACGGCGCCAGCATGTAGCCGAGCGGCGTCACGAAGAACGACAAGTTCTTCAAGTGCGCGTCGCCGTTACCGACAAGCACATTGAAGACAGCCCACCGAAAAATCTCGAGGCGGGCATTGGCGCGAGTGTTGGTGCTTTCTATGGCCTCCCGCAGTCTTTGTGCATTGGCGCCCTCGTACTTGAAATCCTTGGCGACGTTCAGCAACTGGGCAGCGTCGATGACGTGTAGTCTTCGTGTGGGCCGCGTCGTCGTATCCCGATCGAAACGGTCGACAACGTAGCACGGTGTCGGAACACGAACGAAGTATGTCGTGGGTACCGGCAATTCGACAGCGCGCGCAAGGCGCATGCAGAAAAATTCGTTGATCGCCGAGTGCGGATAGCCCGCCGCGCGGGAGTCGGGCTTGAGCAGCTGCATCGATGGTTCACTGCCCTCGGGTTCGAAGAGTTCGCATGCGGGCGGCTCGCCGTGCATCGCCACGAGCAGCTTCGGCTGTGCCCCTGCTGCCGACATACGCTTGGGCGCGGCTGCCGTCAGCGGCCTTTGCGGCATCTCGCGAATACGACTCTCGAGATCATCGAAAGACAGCGGCCTCAATCCGCCAGGCGGCTCATTTTCGTCGGGTGCGAGCAGCGTAAGCGCACCGGCCGACTCGCGCCCGTAGTAGGCAAGGAGGCCCCAAGCGTCGCTCCGGTCGAGCTTCGCCTCGCGCGCAAGTGCTAATCGCATGCCTTCCTCGGGAAGGAGATTGTCGAAGAACCACTGCACCGGACGATTGCTCGATCCATCTACGAAGGGCTCCTCGCGCAGCGGAAACGCGGGCGACAGCTGGAATGCGTTTTTGGAAGCGAGCCATGCCGGGTCGTAGGCGAAAGACCAGATATCGTCCCGATCTTCCAGGACCCCCATGCGCTCACGATTGGCCCATGCCACGAGTCGTCTATTTGGCATGCGGGCTCCGGCGGGTGCGACGGGCTCGCTCCGCTACCTTCGGCGAAATGGCAACCGATGTCTGAGCACGCAGCATGATGCCCAGTTCGGAGAGCAGGACGAGGACCTTGCCTATCTGAGCTGTCGGCTTTCCTGACTCGACGTGGGTAATGAACTTCGGCGACAGTCCCGTCACGTTGACAAGGTCGTCGCGCGTGAGCCCCTGCGCCATGCGCGCCGCCCGCACGACGTTGGCAAGCGCCCCAATGTCGGTAATGGGAAAATCCGATTGTTCCATGACGGGCTCTCGCTTCGTATCCGATCGGGTACATGATAGCAAAGAGCTCCGCCCAAGGTCACTAAAAAGAACCGAGCGGGTACGAACGTCGTTCCGTCTCGCCGGCGAGGCCCGTCCGTACCCGATCGGATACGAAATCGGCTCGGCAAGCGCTAACCTGCAGATTTCGTATCCGACCGGGTACGAACGCGCAGCGCGCACCCGCTAATCAGCCCCCGCGTTCCCAACGCGAGTTCAACATGACGCTGCACACGTTTACGCGTTCGAAGCTCGGATCGCGATAGGCCAGAAAATCATCGTTGAAAGTGCCGAACGTACTACCCGGGCGATGCTTCATGCCGTGATAGAACGCGTCGATCATCTTGTCGACGAAATCAGCGCCTCGGGGATACGCCGCAATCACCGCGTGACGTTCTTCGTCCGTCAACTCGTCGAATCCACGTCCGGCCACGTCCATCCCCGCTCCGGCCTGGACCAGGGCAATTTCTCCGTGCATGTGCTCCGGAATCCCTGGCGTCGTATGGAGGGCAACGGCGGTCCATACCTTATCGATGTCGGACTCCGAAATGCGATGGCTTCGCAGAAAATCGCGCGCAGCGTTCGCGCCGTCCACTTCGAATCGAAGCTGGCTCTCGCGATAGTTCGATGTGAGTCCGATGTCGTGGAACATCGCCGCGACGTAAAGCAACTCCGGATCGAACTCCACGTTCTTTCGGCTTCCGAGCAGCGCGCCCCAGAGATACACCCGAGTGGAGTGCATGAACAACAATTCGCTCTCGGTGTCGCGAATGAGTTCCGTGACTTCTCGCGCCAATTTGCTTTCGGGGATCGCGATGCCGGACATCCCGTTCGCTGACATAGTTACCTCCGTCGCTCGATTACCCATGGGTCGCAATCTACGCTTCACTCGGGCCATCAAACAGTGCCAAGATTGGACATCCGGAATGCACCATCATCGACATGACACGCCTCCCCATTGGCCTCGATCGTTCGGCAAGTACTCCGCTGTCTGCGCAGATCTATCGCGCGATTCGTCATGCGATAGAGTCGGGACAACTCGCGGCCGGCGCGCGTCTGCCCTCCTGGATCGATTTGGCCGCGAAGCTAGGCGTTTCTCGAGGCACGGTACGCGCGGCCTACGATCGGCTCATCGATGAGCAGTTCGCAGTCGCTTTGGGCGCAGCCGGTACGCGCGTAGCGGACCGCCCGCCCCTCGCCCCAACGCCCGGCTGGACCCCGGATGCACCGCCGCTTCCCGATCTGTTCCACGAATTCGGCGCGGCGCCCGCGGCATTTCAAATGGGTGTCCCGTCGCAGGAAGCCTTCCCGTTCAAGCTATGGTCGCGCGTGCTCACGCGCGCGGCACGGCAAACGGCGGTGGCGCCCGTCGGATACCCCGATCCTCGCGGCGATCCCGACCTTCGAAGGGAAATCGCAGCTTATCTCGGTGTCGCACGAGGCCTCCGGTGCAATCCGTCTCAGGTTTTCGTCACGGCAGGGTTTTCCGGTGCGCTCGGCCTCGCGATTCGCGGACTCGGTGTCGAGGGCAAGGATGCATGGATGGAGGATCCCGGCTTTCCGCTGACGCGCACCGCGTTGGGCCTGGCGGGGATGACCGTGACAGCCGTTCCCGTCGATGCCGATGGGCTCGATGTCGATGCGGGCATTCGACAGTCGGCGCAATCCGCCCTCGCAGTCGTCACACCGGGCCAACACGCGCCGCTCGGAATGGCAATGTCGCTTCCCCGTCGGCTCGCGTTGCTCGCATGGGCTCAGCGAAACGATGCATGGATCATCGAGGACGATTATCTGAGCGAGTTGCAGTTGCAGGGCCGAGCCGCGCCCGCCCTTGCATCGCTGGACCAGGACGGACGGGTGCTGCATGTCGGCACCTTCAGCAAGACCATCAGCCCGGTGCTTCGCCTGGGCTTTCTCGTCGTCCCACTTGAAACGGTGCGTCGATTCGGCGATATCACGGCGTGCCTGACGCCGGCTCCCGCGGCGTTCATGCAGCACGCGGTAGCGGAATTCTTGCGCGAGGGCCACTATCTTCGCCACATTCGCCGTATGAAGCGCCTTTACGCAGCGCAACGCGACGCCCTGCTTCGTTGCCTGAACGAGGTGGCGCCCAGCTCGGTGAAAATCCGGGCGGCCGCGGGCACCGCCGTCGTGATGTCCGTTCCCGATTCCGCGTCCGACGTGGATATCGCTGTACACGCTCTGCAATTCGGCTTGGCGCCCGCCCCTCTTTCCCCCTGGTTCATGAACCCTCCGCGGCAGCAAGGGCTGCTACTGGGCGTGACCAATCTCAATGAACGGACGATGGTCGCCCACTGTCGCCGGCTCGTGGAGTTGGTTCATGAGCGACGCTGACGAACTCGCCAACGGGCTCGCGCATCGCATCATGGTTCATAAAAAATGTTCGTTTTTGGTTCTTCCCGATGGTCCAGCGCGCAATCACAATGCAAGCACTTCAAGGAGAACTCGTTATGAAAATACGATCAATCGTCGCTGCGATGTGCGCTGGCCTCGCGCTCACTTTTTCCATCGCCATGCCGGCTACCGCTCGTGACGCGGGCGTGACCGTGACGCCGAACTTCCAGCATGCCATCCCCAATATCCCCGGCAAATCGGTGACCGCCGTCGTCGTCGACTATGCCCCCGGCGCGGCGTCGTCGGCGCACGTGCATGCCAAGTCCGCTTTCATTTATGCCTATGTCGTATCCGGCGCCATCGAGTCTCAGGTCAACGACGGCCCGAAGCGCATCTACCACGCCGGCGAAAGTTTCTTCGAAGAGCCTGGCGCCGTTCATCGTGTGAGCCGCAATGCGAGCAGCACCGAGCCCGCCAAATTGCTTGCGGTGTTCGTGGTGGACAGCGGCGACAAGGCACTTACCACCCCTCTCAAGTAAAAGGAGTCACAGATGAGCAAACGCCTCGACTACGCCCAAATCGCACCGGCAGGCGTCAAAGCCCTCGGCGGTGTCTACAGCTACATCATGCAGAGCAGCCTCTCGCCTGTTCTCGTCGACCTCGTCTATCTTCGCGTTTCGCAGATCAACAACTGTGCGTATTGCCTCGATATGCATACCCGTGACCTGCTGAAAAAAGGTGTAAAGGTCGAAAAGCTCGCGCTGGTGCAGGCGTGGGCCGAAGCCGGCAATCTATTCGACGAACGTGAGCGCGCCGCCCTTGCGTGGGCCGAATCGGTCACACGCGTCGCCCAGACCGGCGTACCCGCGCAGGATTACCAGGCCGCCCGTGCGGTGTTCGACGAACGCGAACTCGTCGATCTGACGATCGCCATCGGCTTGATGAACACTTATAACCGCATGGCAATCAGCTTCCGGAATACGCCTCAGGCGGTGCTGGAGCAATGAAACGCGTGGCTGGGTTGCGTGGCGCCCGTCTTCCAGGCCGCCATGAAACCCCCGCGGCAAAACCCCGTTACGCTCGAAAAAAGGGGCGCCGGCAACGCAATGGAACCGGTTGCAACCGGGCCCGCGCCGGGCTATCGTCACGTTTTCCCGTACGCACGTGACGCCGCCCCCGCCCGCCTTGAATCCCTCCGCCACTCCCTTGCCCTTCCGGGACGCACTGTTCGCGATGCTCGGCATCGGTCTCGTCAACATGCTCGTCGCCCTGGATCAGACCGTCGTCAGCACCGCCTTGCCATCGATCGTCGCGGAACTGCAGGGATTCCAGTTCTACGCGTGGATCGCCAGCGCCTATCTGCTCGCATCGGTCGTTACTGTTCCCGTATTCGGCCGCCTCGGCGATTATTTCGGCCGCAAGCGGTTCGTCATCGCCGCAGTGCTCGTCTTCACCGGTGCGTCCGTCCTTTGCGGGCTTGCCACAGACATGCGCATGCTCGCCATCGCCCGCGCGCTGCAAGGGATCGGCGGCGGGATGATGGTCGGCACCGCGTTCGCCTCCATCCCCGATCTGTTTCCCGACCCGCACGCACGCGTACGATGGCAAGTCGTCATGGCGGCCGCGTATGGAATCGGCACCGCCGCGGGGCCATCGCTGGGCGGCTGGCTCAGCCAGCATTTCGGCTGGCGCTCGACGTTCTACGTGAATCTTCCTGTGGGCGCACTCGCGCTTTACTTCATCTGGCGTCACTTGCCTTATTACCGCCGCGAGCGTCACGGCGCAGTCAAGATCGATTGGAGCGGCGCGCTGCTCGTAGCGCTCGTGCTCGGCGGATTCCAGACGCTCATCGAAGCGCTTCCCAAGGACGGCCTGACAACGGGTAATCTCGCGCTAGCCGGTGCGGTCGCCGTGCTCGCGGCGGCCTTGCTGATTTGCGAGCGCCGCGCGACGCATCCCATCGTGCCGCTCGATCTGTTTCGCGATCCGCAGCTCGTCACGCTCTTCACGCTCTCGACGCTGTCCGGCTTCGTGATGTTCTCACTGATCTTTTTTGCACCGCTGTTGCTGCAAGGCGGCTTCGGGCTTTCGCCGCAATCGGCGGGGCTGCTCGCCACGCCGATTGCCGCATGCATCGCAATCGGCAGCGTCATCAACACGCGGATCGTGGTCCGTTTGCCGCGCCCGACACTCGTGCTGACGATCGGTTACAGCCTGCTGGTGGCGGCATCCGCCGCCCTCGCGTTCGCTACGCCCCGCACGCCGCATTTGTGGCTTGAAATCGCGATGTCTGCCGTGGGTATCGGGCTGGGGTTCATCTTGAACAACCTCAACATCTTCGCCCAGGAAATCGCTGGGCGCGATCGCCTAGGCATTACGACGGCGCTCCTGCAATCGACGCGCATGGTAGGCGGCATGCTCGGCACGAGCATTCTGGCGACGATCGTCACTCACAGCTATGCGTCAGGCGTGAGCGATGCGTTGCAGACGCTGGGCCCGAAGGTCGCGACGCAATGGCTGCCGCGTCTATCGGACCCCCGCGTTCTGGTCGATGCGAACCTGCGCGAGGCGATGCTCGGCCAACTTCATGCGGCCGGACTCGATGGCGGCGCGCTCGTCGATGCCACGCGCCGCGTGCTCGTGCACGCGCTCCATATCGGCATCGGCATCGCCGGCTGCGCCGCATTGTGTGCGGTGTATTTGGTCAAGCGAATCGCGCACATCCGATTCAGGCGTGCGGCGACGGCGCCGAATCGCCAGGCCGCATGAGCGATCGAGTTCCAACTGGCGCGCTGGCTCGCTGCGGCAGCCGGAATTCGGAACCCGTAGACGGCCCGGTATAGTCCAAGCGCCTCCTACGCCTTCTCGCCAAGAGACAGAAGTGCCGATCTCATACAGTTCACATGCCTGCTTTGATGCTCGCGTGCTGTTCCCAGGAGATCGAAATGTCCAGCGTTCACGAGTACGGTCTGCCGCGCATCGCGCCCGCCACGTCGATGGCGAAACGCGTGTTGCGCGCGGTACTCGATACCGCGGTCATCGTCTATACGACGGGAGGCTTCGCCTTCGGTCTTTATTGCATTACGCGGCCGGCGTTCGTCACCGCGCTGGCCGGCTCGTTACTGATCGCCCATACGATGACGCTCAGCGCATTGCTAACGCACGAGCTGATGCATCAAACCGTGTTTCGCCGCAGGGAGTGGAACGATGCGCTGGCCCGCGTGCTTTCGCTGATCAGCGGCGGCTGCTATTACAGCTACTCGGGCCTCAAACGCCAGCATTTCAAACACCATCGCGTCAAAGCCGGCTATGACGGGTTCTCGATCACGGCCTGGATCGTCTCGCTGCCCGCCATGCCGCGCCGCATCATCGTTCTGATGGAATTTTTCTATATCCCCGCGTTGAGCGTCATCTCTCGCATCCGCTCGCTGGCCCTGCCGTTTTTCTCGCAGCGCCTGCGTCCTTTGCGCCTGCGCATCGCCCTGGTGCTCGGTGCCCGTCTCGTTTGCTACGTCCTGCTATGGTGCTATGCTCCGGCCGCCGTGCTTTGGCTTTTCGTCGGCTGGCTCGGCATGTTGAACATGCTGCGCGTCTACGATTGCTTTCATCATACGTTTTCGATTTACCCGCCCGGAACGCCCCTTCCGCCGCTCGATCGCGACTACGAACAACGCAACACGTACTCGTCGCTCTTCAGCCGCCGGCACGCGTGGCTCAACTGGCTATTCCTCAATTACGGCTATCACAACGCTCATCACGCGGAGCCTTCCGCACACTGGCTCGATTTGCCGCGCATCCACGAAACGCTCGCGCCGGACATTCGCGAACACTGCATCCTTTTTCGCAATCTCGTGAGCGCCTATCATCGCCATCGCATTCATCGAATCTATCGCGGCTTGGGACAGCCGGAGATCGTGGACGGCCGCGTCGTCATGGATCGCTTCTGGGGGGTGATCATGAATATTTCGTTCATCACCTACGACTTCTGAACGGTACATTCCGAATCGATCGACGACCGATCCCGAGCGACTGGCCTCAAGACACTGCGCCGGGTGAGGCGAGTTCCTGATAACGGCGATGCATCCCGCACCGCGATGACTTTGCGGCGTACATGGCCGCATCCGCTTTGAGCAGCAACTCCTCGGCCGTCAATCCGTCGGCGGGGAACTCGCTGATGCCGACACTCGCTCCAATCTTCAGCCGTTGGTCTCCAAGCTGCAGGTCTTCGTTCATCGCCTCGGCAATACGCATGGCGATCTCCTCGACCACCCCCGCCGACTGCATATCGACGATCAGCACGATGAACTCGTCGCCCCCTAAGCGCGCCGCCATGTCGCTGGCGCGAAGCACGCTGGCCAACCGCTCGGCGACGACGGTCAGCGCACGATCGCCGGCCCAGTGCCCGAGCTGATCGTTGATCTGCTTGAAGCGGTCGAGATCGATGAAGATCACGGCGAGCCGCTGGCCCGTTCGCGTCGCCGTGTCGATTGCAACCGCAAGCTTTTCCATGAACAGCATACGGTTCGGCAAGCCCGTCAACGCATCGTGTCCGGCCAGATGGGCGAGCTCGCGCTGCTTGCTGTGCAGCTCGCTCATCTGCAAGCGAATCTCCCGGCACATGCTGTCGAAACATCTCGCGAGAATACCGATCTCATCTGAGCGTTCGGTCGGCAACCGCGCATCGGGGGGATGATCGAATACGCGTAGTGCGGCACTCGCGAGTGTATGCAACGGTTTGGTCAGCGCACGGGCAAACAGGATGGCGAGCACGAGTGCAAACACACTGAAGACGATGACCATTCGCGTGATGCGCCCGCCTAGCGCGTCGGCCGGAACGAGCACAGTCGTCAGCGGCCTGGCGAGACCGAGCACGACGAAGCGGTTACCCTCCACGGCGCCGAACGGCGTCCGCGCAAACGCATAGATGCGCCCGTCGCGCCGGTGCTCGTAGCCGCTGATCGTCATCTGAGCGCCCGATTCGTCGAAGAGCGGCTTCGTCACGGGGAAAGTCTCCTGCATCAGCACGCGTTGTCCCCGATCGAAACCGAATGCCAATGCGGGATCCGGATGGATCAGGAAGTCTCCCCACTGATTGGCCATATAGACTTGATCGCGCTGGGGCAGGTCCCGCGCGAGACGTGCGAAGACCCTCGTCAGATCGACGTCGATCACGAGCACGCCGACATTCGCACCATTCGCTCCGACAATCGGAGTGCCCACCCGGACGATCGGCCGACCCGAAGCGGCGTGCGTGCCGGCTTCATGATTGATGACGATCGGCGACAGATAGATATGCCCCGCCGACACAGCCAAGGTGTCGAAAACATAGGCAAAGTGCCCCTTTTCTTGCAACCCGGCTTCCGGCACCGCGATCACCCCGTTCGGACCGCGGTCGACACGCACGCGCTCGAGGCCGTAATGCGCGCGCGAGATCAAGCGCAGCTGAAGATAGTCGGAGTGATACTGCATGAAACTCATGAACACCTGCTCGAGACGCTCGCGCCCGTCTAGCGGCGCATGCTCGACGGACTCCGAGATCTTGCGCGCGGAAGGCATGACGGCCAGGACCAGCGCGTCCTCGGCGACATCGTGCAACGCGGACGAAAAACGCTGATCGAGCAGCCGCGTCGATGTGAGCAGGCTCTGCTGCGCCTCGTTGACCAGCATTGTCCGATTGGCACGATATGCGTAATAGCCGGTCGCACCCGACGACACCACACCGATCGTGGCGAGCAAGATGATGAGCTGGGAAGTCAGACCGAGCTTCATCGTGGGAACCGTTCCGGTGGTTCGCCGGAGACAATGCGCCGCCACAACGACTCGCGCTGCGCGATGTCCTCCACCGGCTGAATCCAGAAAAGATGTTTGCCATTGTCGGCAGCATGGCCGGATGCGGGCCCCAATGTGCTCGCCAGCCCTTGACGCTGAGGCAGCAGCCCACTTACCTCGGGCTCGAGCATGTAGTTGATCCAGGACAATGCCAGAGCCCGATTACGCGCGCCGCGCGTGATGGCCCAGCAGTCGAGCCACGCGAGCGCGCCCTCGTCCGGGATGACATAGCCGACGTCCACTCCCGCTCGTCGCAACAGCTCGATCTGCTGCGTTCCATAGTTACCGAACATCATGGCAGCATGGTGTTGAACAAAGAGCGCCGTCGCCTCTTCAGGCAGTGTGTACAGCGTCAGCAGATTGCGCCGTAACTCGATGAGCTTGTGTGTGACCGTGCGCATCTGCGCCGGTGTCAAATGGAACGGGTCGCGGTAGCCGAGCGCCAGCGCGGCAAACGAAAAATTATGCTGCGCACTGTTGAAATCGAGCGTGCGGCCGCGGTATTGCGGGTTCCAAAGTTCGAGCATCGAACGAGGCTCGACCGGCACCTGCTTGCGGTCGTATATCAATCCCATCGATGAATAGGTGAAGGGAATGGCGTATACGGTGCCGTCGTGCTCGATGCCCCCGATCGTCGAGCGCTGCCTGAACATTGGCAACTGCAGGCGCGTGTTGGGAATCTTCGATACGTCCAGCGGAGCGAGGAGGTTGTGCTGGGTATAACGCTGAATTTCCGCGGTGTTAGCGGCGAGCACGTCGAAGGCCGGGGGCGAGCCCCGATGCATTTGCTCCCATAACGTCTCGTCGGAATCGACGAACGTCACCTGGACCTTCGCGTGAAAGCGCGTCTCGAATTGCTTGACGACATCGGCATCGGCATAGCCCGGCCATGCGAGTACGCGCAGCAGATTCTGAGGGACCGCATCGGAGGCACCCAACGAGATGCCGGAGATCGGCACGAGTGCGACGAATGCGGCGATTCCCCGCAAGAGGACTCGCGTTGGAAGCCGACCGCTAGTTATTCGTCCAATGAATCCCCGTAGATCGATACGCAGCCAGTTAGAACTTATTCGCATTCGACTGCCTTTTTTCACATCGACGCTGTCGCGCGAACAATGCCATAAAACCAATGCACGCGCAATTAGGGGACGATAGCTGTCGTTGCACCGTGTTGTCGGACAAAAACCCGCCAAATCGACCAGGATATATTGGTTCCGACGGCGCGCTGAGCCGCGATACCCGTTCGTTCGGTTTGCGGCGTACCACCCGGGAACCTGGTCGCTTCGCCACGCCTCGCCCGACATTTCGTGCGACCGTGTACCCGATCGGCCCTCCGGCGGACGATTCGGCAGCGCGCCCGGAAGCAAATTGCAGTAAGCGCCCCAATAGATAATGGTAATGGACCGCCCGATGCAATGTACGCGAAAAACTCCGCGACGCAATGGCTCCGATCTGTCTTTCTCGTCGTGAACTTTTCAGCTTTGGCCGATAGCGCGTCTCATTCTATTTGAGCAAGCTTTTACAAGCGACGGTTCATGTCACATCACAATCCGCCACACCTTTGTCCGCCGATGATCTTTACTGCTGACTATGATGCATCCTGCAATCCGACCAGAAGCCGTTGCCAGCGCTCCATTCGCTTGCGTGGCGCTCTTTTGCGCCTGCATGGTGAATATCGCCGGAAATCAATGTCATTCGCCAGGCAGGGCTTCGCTCGCCCTGAGATAAATCGAAAGGTTAGCCTGTTTTCTGGCCGGTATCATTTGACATTTTATTCAAATCGAATACCTCAATTCGAATCCGAATTGCCAGCAACGCTCTTCAGGAGGCCATCATGAACGCGCGCTATTCCCGCGGTGCATTTGCCGCTCTGCTAACCATTGCGGGGACATCCCCTCTACTTGCGGATGACGGTACCGACGTATCCGGGCGTTGTACCCTGCCGGCCGGCACGGTCGCGCTCGTGCAAAAACAGCTCGCTGCCGTCGTGAATCTGGGCGACGGAAACGGCGGCATTTTCAAACCCAATCGCATGTGGTCCGCCGTCGTCGATCGGGATGGACGCCTTTGCTCAGTCACCAAGCTCGGCGATGCGTGGCCCGGCTCTCGCGCTATCGCGATTGCGAAAGCCTATACAGCAAACGGATTCAGTAATGACAAGCTCGCGCTCTCAACGGCGAATCTCTACGGTGCGACGCAACCCGGCGGCTCGCTTTACGGACTCAACAACAGCAATCCGTTCGACGCGCGGTTTTTGGCGGACGGCACCGGCCAGGGGCGAGTCCTCGGCGGTGTCATCACGTTCGGTGGTGGCGTAGCACTGTATGTGGGCGGCAAAGTGATCGGCGGGCTTGGCGTCAGCGGCGATAGCGCATGTGCGGACCATGCGATCGCTTATCGAATGCGCAAACTAGCCGGCTTGGACGGTATTCCCGCGGGGGTTGGAGCAGGCAATACCGACAACATCCTCTATGCGACGAACCCGGTTCCCGTCGGTTTCGAGCATCCCCACTGCTTTCCCAGCGACCTGAGCGCCCAGCAAATCGCTCATCCCTGAGCGCAAGCGGACACACGCACACCGGGTCCCGCGCGCGATAGGTCCTCGCGTGGCCCCGGTTCTCTCGGCACGCTCGAGCGCGCCCGTCACTGCATTTCCCCTTTGCCGTCACGCCCTCCGCCTTCGAAGCGTAATATCGGGGTCGCATAATTATTGCGCCTCGATAGTAAAACTATTTCGCGCAATATTTACGCGAGATATTTGCATGACAAGAAATTCGCGGAATCGTTAATTAGTGCTTTCCGGACACGCCCTACATGGGGGTCGGCAGAGAAAGACTACGTATAGTCTGATAGTGGCACGGGTGATTTTCGCCCCGTTGCCAGGTAATCCTTACATCGGACCGCGCGGGGACGTTTTTTTCGACCCGGATCCAGTGAAAATAAGCATATCCTCCTGCGATAACCGCCATTTCAGGGCTATCTTCATTTCATATTAGCCCCATTTCCTCACTTGATAACACGAGAAATCTCGGTAGCATACGCCGGGCCCGAGCCACCCCCGTCCGCAAACTACCCGAGGTCCCGCAGTGCAATATCGCCTACTCTTCCGCCAGCTCTTTTCCGCCATCGTTTCCTGGCGTATTAACGCTAGAACATTATTTACCGGCTTCTTAGTCATATCAATCTCGATTCCCGCAGCGCTTTGGGCACCTAATGCGCTCGCTCAAAGCACGCTCACGATCAATGGTGTGAACTACACCTATTGCGCTAGCGAAGACAACCGCTGCTCTTTCAGCGGTACCGCAAACGTTGTCTTCGGCACCGCGAGCCCGCTTCAGTACACGCTCAATGGGCCGTTCACGAACGGCGTGACCTGCTCGAACGGCGTCGTGTCCCAAACCGATCCGGCCTACGGCTATCAAAAAAGCTGCTGGTACAGCGCGGGAACATCGAGCACGACGACGAGCACCTCTTCGACCTCGACGACTTCGACGACCTCGTGGACGAAATGTGCGGTTGAAAACGGCACTTGCTCGTTCAGCGGCACGATGACCGTCCTTTATGGCGGCAGCACGACCGCCAACAACGTGAAGAAGACGTTCACGAATGGGACCGCGTGCACGAACACGGCGTTCGGCACGGATCCCGACTACGGCGCCAACAAGAGCTGCTGGATTCCTTCGTCGGGAACGACGAGCACGAGTTCCGGCACGACCTCGACCAGCTCTCCGAGCACCTCGACGACGTCGACGGGCACGAGCAGCACGGGCACCACGAGCACTTCCACCGGCAGCACCGGCACGACGAGTACGACATCGACGTCGACGTCGAGCGGCAAGATCACCTGTGCCGCACCGGTCGCCAGCGCGGGTGGAACGCCAAAGGGCCTGATCTCCGCGGATACGCCCACTGCCGACGGTACACGCCTCTTCGCGCAGGGCAGCACGTTCAAACTGTCGTTCGTCACGTCCGCACCGGCGGCCGACTCCGTCGTCTGGTCGGTTCAGGACTACGTCGGCAACATCAAGGGCAGCGGCACGTTTGCGGTTGCCAGCGGTACCCAGACGAGTACGCTGTCGTGCCAGGCCTCGCTCGGCGGTTACTTCGCCGTCACGGCGACGCTGACCCACGCTGGCGGCACGCTGCCGCAAGCTGGCACGCGTCCGACCGGGATCGCGACGTTCGGCGTCCTGCCGAACGAGTCGGGTGTCATTCCGGCAGTCACGTTCGCGCATCAGGACCAGCATCGTTTCGGCATGCAAGGCTTCAACAGCAACGCGGCAGCGCTCGCGGCGCTGGGCATCTCGCAAACGATCGACGATCGCGAGCTTTCGGCCATGGAGCCCAACGGCCCGAACACGTGGTCGCCCTCGGTGAGCGGGTTGGACCCGGCCTATACGAACGGCAAGGTCATGCGTCTCGTGCGCCTCGATGGCATTCCGGGATGGGCCAGCCCGACGGGCGGATTCCAGGACGACACGAACGCGCCGAAGGATCTCACCTACTATCGCAACTTCATGTCGCGCGTCGGCTCGGACACGTCTGCGATCCGGCAAACGTACTTCCCGAACCAGCAGAACAACTATTACCAAGTGACGTGGGAGCCGCAGTGGACGGATTCGCAATCGAATTTCGTGCAGATGTATGCGGCCGTCTACGCCGGATTGCACGCGAGCGATCCTAACGCTGTCGTCATGGGCACGACCAATCCGCTGGTCGCCAACTGCCAGACGCAGTGCACGAGCGGGTATCTGCAAACGTACGCGGCGCTGGGGCTGGGTCAATACATCGACGGCATCACCACGCACGGTTACTACAACGCCGGCACCTACCCGTCGCATCCGCCCGAGCTCTATGACACGGACCCGAACCCCGCCAACGTCGCCAATGCGCTCGACAAGCAGATGCAGGCCCTGCGCGCGCAGATGCAATCGGTCAAACCGAACATGCGTCTCTGGTCGACCGAGCTCGGCATCAGCTACGATCCGGGCGTGGCGTACGGACCGAACTCGCCGTCGTCGAATCAGCTCTACGCGCAAGCCGCCGTTGCAGCGCGCGCACACCTGATCATCCTCGGCGAGGGCGCGCAGGTCACGTACTTCTTCTATGGGCCCGACTATCCGGATGAGGTGGGATACGGCACGTTCTTCGACGTGACCAATCCCCAAGGACAGTACGGTGCGAACAATCTGAGTCCGAAGCCGCAAGCGATGGCATTCGCCGCGATGACGCGCATCATCGACGGCACGCAAACGCTCGGACGCCTGAAGAATCTGCCGACGATGGTGTATGGCTACGCGTTCCAGCAACTGGGTGGCGGCAAAGTGATCACGGCATTGTGGACGCACAACAATGCACAGTGGCCCACGTCATCCGGCGCGTACAGTCCGACGTACAGCACGTCTTACGCGCTGCCCGTCGACGCGAGCGGCACGAGCGGCAACGTGACGGTGCTCGACGTCATGGGCAATGCGACGACCGTGCCCTATTCGAATGGTGTCGCCAACCTGACGCTGACCGAATCGCCGATCTACGTCGTATCGTCGAACGCGACGGTGACGAAGGCCAACGCGACCCTGCCGGTGGGCTACACCGGTCAATAAACACGCGGCTCACCAAGCTGTTCCGCCACCCGATGCAGGTCCCGGTTGACGGGTAAAATGCGGCGAGTTGTTCGTAGTGCCGGCGACATGCCGGCGCGATCGAACAACTCGCCGTCGACTTTCCCGCCTATCGAGGACTAGCGTGAACGATCTATCCGCCTTCCCCATTACCCGCAAATGGCCCGCAACGCATCCCGAACGCATCCAACTCTATTCGCTGCCCACGCCGAACGGCGTCAAGGTGTCGCTCATGCTCGAAGAAACGGGACTGCCCTATGAGCCGCACCTCGTCCGTTTCGACACGAACGACCAGGGGTCGCCGGAATTTCTCTCGCTCAATCCGAATGGCAAAATTCCGGCCATCATCGATCCGCAAGGTCCGGGCGGCAAGCCGCTCGCGCTGTTCGAATCAGGCGCGATTCTGATCTATCTGGCCGACAAAAGCGGCAAATTCATACCTCGCGACGAGGCGCGCCGCTACGAGACGATTCAGTGGCTGATGTTCCAGATGGGCGGCATCGGCCCCATGTTCGGCCAACTCGGTTTCTTCAACAAATTCGCGGGCAAGGACTACGAGGACAAGCGACCGCGCGATCGCTACGTCGCGGAAGCGCGCCGTCTGCTGGGCGTGCTCGACGGGGTGCTGGCTCACCGCGAATGGATCATGGGCGACGACTACACGATCGCCGATATGGCTACGTTGCCATGGGTGCGCAATCTCGTCGGCTTTTACGAAGCGGGCGAGCTCGTCGGGTTCGACGACTTCGTTCACGTCAAGCGAGCGCTCGAGACATTCGTCGCGCGGCCGGCTGTCGTTCGAGCGCTCGACATCCCCAGCCGGGGGTAACGCATCACGGCAACACCGTCAGGGAAATATGGGCGTCTTGGGCTCCCCGCCTTCGATGTCCACCTGCGGAAAATGCTCGTGCACCATCTGTTGGATTTCCTGCTCACGTGCCTGCGGCACGTCGACCATCAGCAATAGCTGCCCCGCCTTGATCGCGGCTTGAAACCGCTCGAGACGCCGACTGGGTTCGTCGACGCCGATCATCGTGGCCGTCCACGCACCGAACCCCGCGCCGGCGAGTGTCAATGCAACGACGGCACCCCCCGCAATCGCGAGCTGCGCCGGCGGAAAAACGAGTGCGACGAGCCCCGCAAGCGCGCCGGTCGCGCCACCAAACGCCGTACCGCGCGCCAGTGCGGCGACGACGTCGCTGGTTTGCAGCAAGGAGGCTTCGGGCAGCGCATCCAGGGTGACGCTGTGGTTGGCCAGGACGTGAATATGCCGCCAGATGATCCGCGCGCGCAGCAGATCTTCGACGATGGCTTTCGCCGAGCTCGCGTCCGATACGAGGAAATAGAGGCGCCGCATGTCGGGTCCTCCTTTGAGGTGGTGCAGATTTCAGTTATAGACGATAGCGCGGCCGCACGATGCGGCCACTCCCTCACATCTGCCTGAAAAGACCTACGGGGGCGGCCATTGTGTCCGCCGCACCGTAATACCGCTTACGTTTTGTCACCAGAGCGGCGTCAACTCGTGTCGTCGACGTGGCGTTAAACGGGCAGCGCTGAACATTTTCAGCTGCCCAACAAGGAGTCACCTATGAAGACGATTTTCGCTGCTCTCGCTTCCGCTCTCATCGTTTCGACGGCTTTCGCACAGACGACCGCGCCCGCGCCGGCGACCGGCGCCTCCGCTGCCGCGCAGACGGGCCAGGCCAATCTGAAGGCCGGCGCCGGAGCGTCGACGAGCGGGTTGAAGGCCGATGCGTCGACCAACGACGCTGCCACCGCAACCAACAAGGCGAGCACGGACGTTCATACGACCAGGAAGTCGGCGACACACGCGAAGAAAACTCACGCGCACAAGATGAGCAAGAAGCACGACACGAGCGCAAGTGCAGACAAGACCAGCACGAAAGCCGGCAACGAAGCGGCCGTCACGACGCCCGTGAAGACGGATGCGAAGGCCCCGGTCAAGGCCGGCGCCGATGCCGACACGAAGGCTGATGTCAAAACCGATTCGACGGTCAAGACACAATAAGTCCGACCGTCTCGGACGTGCATCGGCTCAGCTGACGCGAAGCCGGGCACACCGCTGAAGGCGAGCGCTGGCGCTCGCCTTTTTTTATCTGCGTCGCCCGAGACCCGGGAAGCGGCCCGGGAAGCAATTCTCAGCGCTTCTAATAGAAACGATAAAAACAAAAGATTTTTCAAAAAACTGCATCAATCCCAGACTAGCGGAGCCATTTGGACTAATCACGGCAAATCACCCCCGCCGTCGTCCCCAACGCTTGCACCGCGAACCGGTCGCGCATCTGGTACTGCCGCATACCCGCCTATAAAAAAGCTTTCGCTTCGTAATATACATTCCATTTTGTAAAGATCGCATCTTTACGGAGTGTAATAAATCTAAAAGAGTAATTAGTAGTCCTAATTAAAGGAGGAGATGTTGAAAGCCTTTCGATCCGCGCCGCTTCTTGCGGCTCCAAGCTTGTTGGCGATCGCCGCAGGTATGACAGTTTCCGGGAGCGTTGCGGCACAGGCGCTCCCGGCAAGCAGCCAATCTCAGGAAATACGGTTGCTCAAGGAGCAAATCGACAGTTTGAACAAGAAGCTCGACGCGCTCGCGGCAAGTCAGGCGCGAACCGAAGCCGCTCAAAGGGCACAGCAACCGTCACCGGCCGTCCCGGCCGCGAATACAGCCGCCTATGCGGGCGTCGATAGCGTAGCGCCGAAATCGAGCTGGACCGATAATCTGCCGCCGCGCCTGAAGTCCTTGCTGGAAGTGCTGGGCGAGATCGACTTCTACGGCAATCTGGATCTCTCGGTCGATTACGCAACGAAAGGCCTTGCCAGCTCGTACACGTTGCCGGACGGCACCGTCGTCAGCCCACGCGGCCATATGGGATGGCAGCCGGACATCTCGACGAATCTTTCGTATTTCGGCTTGAGAGGCAAGCGCTCGCTCGGCTCGTCGAAGGATCTGTCATTCGTCTATCAGTTCGAAACGCAGCTCGACGTCTCGGCAACGTCCGGTACCGGCAATTCGAACTCGGCACAGGATTCGACCGTCAAGGGTGCGCTGACTTCGCGCAACAGCTACATCGGTATCGCCTCGTCGAAGTGGGGGGCGTTCAAGGTCGGCAAAACCGATGCGCCCTACAAGAACTCCACGGCAAGACTGAATCCATTTTCAGGAACGCTCGGCGACTACGGCGCCATTATGGGCAACACGGGCGGCGACAATCGTGTCGAATTCGGAACCCGCCTCGATCATGCGCTCTGGTATGAATCCCCGAACTTCCACGGGTGGTCGTTCAACGCGCTCGTTTCGCCCGGACAGAACCGCGGTTACGAAAACTCCACGCAGGCTTCGGGCGAATCGAACTGTACGGGCGGCAACATACCAGGCAGCGGCGGCGGCCCCGTGGCCTGTAACGACGGCAGCTACGGCTCCGCATATAGCGCCAACATCGCCTATCAGGGTGGTCCGTTTTATTTCACGACCGCGTACGAACTTCACAAAGCGGTCAACCGATCAGGGGACGTGACCTCCACGCCCGCTGCACTCGCATCGTTGGACGGAACGGACCCCAACGATATCGGCAACGAATGGGCTTGGAAGGTCGGCATGCAGTACAAGCTGCCCACCCATACGACGCTCAACGGCGTCTATGAGGTGATGCGCCGGAAGATTCCGGCGTATCTCGAGGTACAAAACGAACGCAGCCGAAACGGGCTCTGGCTTGCAGTAACCCAGGACTTCACGCCGAAGGACAGCGTGAGCCTGGGCTGGGCGCATGCGTTCCACACACCAGGCGATCCGGGGCAGCACAACACGCCGCCTGTCGATCCGACCGCGCTTGGCACGGCTAATCCGCACAATGCGGCTAACCTGTTCGCCGCGATCATCCGACACAAGATCGACAAGCATACGACGGTGTATGCCGACTACGCGCTCATGCTCAATCAGCCCGCTGCGCACTATGCGCTGGGCGCGGGCGGCCGCGCGGTGACGGTGGACTGCCATGACGGCAGCTCCGTTTCGCAGGGCGCGCCGTTCTGCTATGCCGGTGGGCGCGAAATGGGCGTATCGGTAGGCCTCAACTACAAGTTCTGAGCGAGCACCACCGGCGGCTCATGCAGCGATGCGTCGAGCCCTTGCGTCATCCCGAGCGCCTGGCGTTCGAAAAGCCGCCGGTAAATACCGCGTTCGATGCGAATCAGCGCATCATGATCTCCTTGCTCGACGATGCGGCCACGGTCGAGCACGAGAAGGCGATCCAGCGCTCGCACGGTCGACAAGCGGTGCGCGATGACGATCGTCGTGCGTCCCACCATCAGCCTCTCCATCGCCTGCTGGATCAGCGCCTCGCTTTCGCTGTCGAGGCTCGAGGTGGCTTCGTCGAAGATCAGAATCGGCGCATCGGCAAGAAATGCCCGGGCGATCGCGACACGCTGACGCTCGCCGCCGGACAGCTTGATGCCACGTTCGCCAACGAGCGTTTCATAGCCTTTGGGCAACGCGGCGATGAACTCATGCGCATTCGCCAGCCGGGCCGCGCGTTCGATTTCGGCGCGTGTCGCGCCGGGGCGCGCATAGGCGATGTTCTCCGAGAGCGTCCGATGAAAGAGCAACGGCTCTTGTTGGACGATCGCGATTTGCGCACGCAGCGAGGCTTGCCTGACCTGCGCGATGTCTTGACCGTCGATCAGAATCGCGCCGCTTTGCACGTCATAAAGCCGTTGAATCAGCTTGATGAACGTGGTCTTGCCCGAACCCGAATGGCCGATCAGGCCAATGCGCTCGCCCGGTGCGATGCGCATCGAGAAACCGGCGTAAAGCGGCGCGGCGTGTGCATCGTAGCGGAACGTCACGTGCTCGAAGCGAATTTCGCCGCGCTCGATCGCGATCGCCGGCGCATCGGGCTCGTCGTCGATGCCGAGCGGATGGTTTTCGAGCGCGACGAGCTCTTCCATGTCATTGACCGAGCGCTGCAGATTGCGCACGAGCATCCCCACGTCGCGCAGGTAGCCTTGCAAGACGAGGAACATGGTCAGCGCAAATGTAATGTCGCCCACGCTGGCTTCGTCCCGCATCCACAAAACGAGCGCCGCCCCGAGCATCGCCGCCTGCATGGCCGCAAGCATCGCATTTTGTGCTCCGCCGTTGGCCGTGCCGCGCATCCAGGCCCGCCGGGTGCGGCTGCGCCATTTGCCGACGACGCGCGATAGACGCTCTTCCTCGCGCAGCTCCGCGCCGAATGCCTTGACGACAGAGTTGCAGGTCACCGCGTCGGCCAACGCGCCGCCCATGCGCGTATCCCACGCGTTGCCGAGCCGCGCGGCCGGTGCGACGAAGCCGACTGAAAGCCCCGCCGTGACGACGACGTAGACGAGCGCGCCCGCGCCGACGACGGCTCCCATGGCCGGCCAATGCATGCCGAGCAGCACGGTCGCGCCGACGAGCATGGCGAGCGAGGGCAACAGGCCGATCAGCAGCGTATCGTTGAGCAGATCGAGCGCCCACATGCCGCGCGTGATCTTGCGTACGGTCGAGCCTGCGAAGCTGTTGGCGTGCCAGTCGGACGAAAAGCGCTGCACGCGGTGGAACGCATTGCCCGCGATCTCGCTCATCATGCGCAGCGTGAGCGCGATGATGTCGAGGAACATCAGGTAGCGCAGCAGCGCGGCCGCGACGCCCAGCGCGATCAACGCGGCAAATGCGCTCAGCGCCGCGTCGAAGGCAGCCGCCTTGGCGTGCGCAGCCGTCGCGAGGGCGTTGACGAGGCGGCCTGCGAAGTACGGCGTCAACACATCGGCCAGCGCGCCCGCCAACGAAAGCAGCACGATGGTGCCGATTCGCCACGGCTGCTTGCGCCAGTGAGCAAAGGTATAGCCGAACACGCTCTTGAATGCACGGCCGCCGAAATCCAGTTTCTTGCGGGTCATAAGTGCTCCGCCCCGGGGACGCCGAAGCGGACCGGGGAATCGAAATCGAAAAAGAATGCGTCTACAGCGCCAGGCGTTCGCCTGCGCGCGCAAACCGCGAGTGATTGGTTGGGACGTTCAGCCGGGAAATACGATGCCCGGGTGCGGCAAAGCTAGCTGTGCCGCGGAGGTACCGTGACCGCGAAGGCCGGGAGTGGGGCCACGTAAAGGACGGCTGAAAGCGTTGTCGACACCATTTGGACGCCTCCTTTGCGTGTGGACGAAGTGAACGGAACGAATGAACCGGACTGCGATTGCGAGATTGTAGCAGCGGATGCGGCAACGCGTGGCCCGTCCGAGAATATCCCGCGGAACGAGCGGGCTATTTTCGGGGAGGGGGGCCCACAACGCTTCGCCCCCCCCGGCAATGCCGATTCAACCCAGTCCAAAGTCGACCCGAGTAGTCGGTCCGGTATCGTTCAGATCCTTCGCATCCAGCTTCGGCGTCGCGATGGATACCCGCTGGGCATCGACTTTCAAATACTGGCGAACCGCCTGAGCGCGACGCTGCGCCAGATCGCGAAGGCTCGCCTCGTCGATGGGAGCATGGGCGGCCAGTATCCGCTTCATGTCGTCGTCGGGCAGCGTCTTCGTGAGGCCGATGAAGTTGCGCTGCTTCTTGAAATCGGCGTCCTTGTAGGCCTTCGTCAAATACTCGCTGTATTCGCCCGGTGCGAACGTCACCGACGACACATCGGCATCCTGCGCGCTCCCACCTTGCGATTTGAGCTTTTCCTTGCGCACTAGATCGTCCACATACGCCAGCCTCAACGCGGGCGTATCGATGGCGGGATCGGCGCGGCCCGTCAGGTCCAGTTTGACTTCCGGTTTCTCGGCGAGCAGCTTCGCAATCGTATCGAGCTTGCTGCGCGTCGAGTCGGTCAGCTCGGCCGATCCCGGCGCAAACGCGACGTAGCGAAGCTCCCGTGCACCGCTCTCCCCGCTACCGCCCAACGCGTTCGCGAGCAGCGTGAACGGTGCCGTCACCGCACGCTCGACGAGATGCAGAATCGCGCCCCAAATGAGACTGCCCAGGCTGAACTGCGGATTCGAGAGGGAGCCCGAGACCGGGACGTTCACATCGATCTGTCCGCGCGAGTTCTTCAACAGCGAAATGGCAAGGCGCACCGGCAGCTTCGTTGCGGTGTCGTTCTCGACATGGTCGCCGAATGTCAGCTGATCGATGAACAGGTGATTGTTGGCCGTCAGCAGATCGTTTTCGAGCTTGTAGTGCAGATCGACATTGAGCGTGCCCTTCGTGATCGGATAGCCGGCATATTTGACCGAGTAGGGCGTAAGGTTCGTGAGTTCGATGTCGTGCGCGCTCGCGCTCAAATCGAGCGACGGTTTCTCGGCGAGCGGATTGACCGTACCGCGGATTGCGATCGGGCCGTTGCCGGCCAGGCTCGCGCCGACATCCACGGGGGCCGGCGTGGTCGAATCCGTGCCGAATGCGCCGATCGTTCCCGTAATGTCGACGAGGTTCGCGTTGTAGTTCGGTTTCACGAAGTTGTCCGTGTATCGGACGTGCCCTTGCTGCAAGACGACTTCGCCGACATGAACATGGACCGGATTCGACGGCGTGGACGGCGCGTTGTGTGCCACCACCACTTCGCTCGTGTGCCCTCGATGCGTGGCGGCGTCCGTCGCCGCCGCGTCGCTCTTCTCGCGCGCGAGCACATCGTCGAGATTGAGCTTGCCCTGTGCGCTCAGCAACACGCTGCCGAAGAACTGCGCGAACGTCACACGGCCGATGTCGATATCGGTGGCCCGGCCGTCGTAACGCACATTCGTACGCGCCAGCACCAGTGAACGCCATCCCGCGAGCGGGGCCGAAGTGACGCGGTCGAGCAGCCGTACATCGACGAGCGCCGCACCGCCCCGGTAACTCGCCTTGACGCCATCTTTGGCCGTCGACAACTTCAGTTCGCCCCCGGCATTGACGAACGCGCTCTTGACGGCGGCGTTCAAGCTATCGCCGAAGTACGGCTCGAACGCCGCCACGTCGAGACGGTTCGCATGGAGCTTCAGCGACGCGTCGAGCGGGCTCGGCACTACGCTTCCCGAGGCTTCGAGCATGCCCTTGCCGTTCAGCGTCGCATCGAGCTTGATGGGCAGCGGACGGCTCATGTCGTCGCTGACGTTTTGCGCCTCCAACTGAATGGACGAAAAGTGCACGGTCGCCGGCCGGGCCGGCACCTGATCGACGATATCGGCCGACGCGTCTTTCAAACGCAATTCGCCGATCGAGTAATGCCACGCGGGGGAGTCGCCCGCGGGCTGACCACCGTTGGCCGCGCGGGCGTCGCGAGACTTGCGTGCGACGGCCGGCCGCTGAGCGTGGTCGGCCTCGTGCTCGCTCGCGCGCGCATCCGCGGGCGCTTGTGCCGGTTTCGGCGCTTCGGCCCACGCCGCAAGATCGATGCGGCCGTCCTTCAAGCGCGTCGCCTTGACCGCGAGGCCGGTCGCCTCGACGCTCGATAGTTCCGCCTTGCGTCCCGCAAGGTCGATCTGCTTGACGCCGATGCGCGCGTCGCCGAGCGCAACGTCTCCCGAGCCGCTGGAACTGGCCAGTTTCAATGACTTGAGCGTCAAGTCGCCATCGCTCACATGCACATTCACCGGCGCCTTCGACCAATCGACCTTCACCGGCAAGTTCGCCCCGAGCGTGCCAGCCGAAACCTTCGCAGCCGTGGCGTCGGCCAGATACGGCTGGGCCAGCGCGAGCGGCAACGCCTCGGCCGCGAGCTTTGCATCGGCGGTTTTGGCGTCGAGATCGAACGAGCCGGTCGCCGCAAGCGTGCCGCCCTGGGCGAGCGCCGTGCGCACCGCGTAGCGCACCGGGCGCTTGGCGAGCGTCGAAAAATCGTCGACCGCGACCGTCAGATGGTTGAGCCCAAGCGCCACGGGCCGAGCGGGCGTGCGGTCTTCGAGTGCGATGTCGCCGTCGTTGAGCGCCAAACGCTTGATCGAGAGATCGAGCGGCGTCGCGGTGACGGTCGCGCCGGATGCCGCGGCCGGCACCGATGCTGCCGATGCTTCCGTGGCCGATGCGGCCGAGCCTGCGGACGCACCCTCCGGCGCGGCGGCAAACGTACGCGCCACGCTGAGTTCGCCCGAACGCTCGCGCACCAGATGCAATGACGGCTGATCGAGCCGAATTTCGTCGAAGCGGAACACGCGCTGGAACGGTTCGAGCGAAGCGGCCGCAACATGCAGCGCATGTGCCGAAAAAAGCGGCGCGCTGCGTTCGTCGACGACGCGCGCATCGGCCAGATCGGCGGTGCCTGTCACAGTGAGCGCCGGCGCATCGCCGGTCATCACGAAGTGCAGCTTCAGATCGCCGGCAAGCCTGCCGTTTTGCACGGTGACAGGCAGCTTGACCGGCGCGTACGACAGCAGGCGCGGCACGTCCAGATCGGCAAACTTCAACGCGATTTCCGATTCGCGCGACGCCGCGAACGGTTTCGTCTTGCCGCCAATGCTGATGGGGCTGCCGTCCACACGTGCGACAAAACGAGGATCGACGAAGATATCGGTCTTCGAAGGCAGCGTGGCGACGAACGGCACGCCCAGCGAGAGCTGATCGATCACATGCCGCGCGCCGAGCAATCGGTCGTCGAAATCGATGCGGCCGTTGTCGACATCGATGTTCGAGACGGAAAAACGCGCCGGCCCCGTTTGCGGCTTGGAAGGCGTCGAGAACTTTTCGACGATATCCGTGAAATTGAAGCGCTGCGCATCGAGCCGCACGATGTTCGCGTGCGGCGAATCGATCGTCAACTCGTCGACGATCGGCGCGAAGCGCAGGATCGTGAGCCATGACAGGCGCACGACGAGGCGCTCGGCGCTGAAGAAATCGCCTGGCGCCGCCTTTTCGCCGATCCGGATGCGATCGGCTTCGAGCCGCAGCGTGTAAGGATTGAGCGTGACACGCCCGATCGTCACCGGCCGCGCCAGTTGGGCGCTCAGTTGCTGTTCGGCTACGTGCCGCAGAAGCGGCGGCGCGGCGAAAAATCCCAGCAGCCCGAAAAGGGCGACGATGACGACGATCGAAATCGCCCACCGACGCGCACCGCGCGAGCGCACCACGCCGAGTAGCCGGGTCAGCGCGCCTCCATTGCCGGCATTAGAACTGCTCGTCATCCACCCTCCGGTTTACTTGCGCACGAGCGCAGGCGGTTGCCAATTGCCATCCGCGGCGCCGGTTTGCGGGGCGTAAAGCCGCAAAACGAGCTCAAAGGGGCCCTTCGGTGCCGGAACCCAATTCACCTGTCGCGCACGCCCGGGCGACGCGCTCTGGACATAGATGTCGACCGAACCGTCGCGGTTGCGCCGCAGACCGTCGCGCGACGCGACCGAGAGATGCGGCAGCCGGCCATCGGCCAGGGCGCCATCCGCGGTATAGGCGGTCAGTGTCCAGAACCCGCGCACCGGCGGCAAGGCCTTGGCCGAAAAATGCAGGATATAGCGGTTATCGCCGTCGAGCGGCTCCCCCTGCGCGTCGACGGACGTGGTCGCCACGATATCGTCCTCCTTCGTTCCACTGCCGGGGCGCGTAAACGTAGCGTACGCCCGCAGCGCGTAATCGTCGGCGTAGTGTCCGACGCCATCGGCAAGCCACGTCCAGCCGTTGCCCGACAGCGCGTTGACGGGCGCGCTGGCAAGCCGTGCATGCGCATCGGCGATGCCGTCCTTGATCGCATCGGCCGCGTCGCGCGGCAAATGCGCGGCTTCGCCCGGTTTCACACCGAGATCGGCGAGGATCTCGATCTCATGCGCCTCGGCCGCGGAAGGCGGATTGTCGCGCAAGGCATCGGCAAGACGCCCGAAGAAAGCATCTGGGTCGAGTGCGGCCACCGCCCTGGTTTGTGCGGCGGGTGTGTCGGCAAGCACGATCGATTCGCCGTCGCTGTCCGATTCCGCGCGTTTGCCCGGCTTGAGCCGTTTGCCGCCTTTCGCGCGTTTGCCGTGCTCCTCGACGAAAGCCGAAAGCGGTTCGAGACGCACGAGGCTTTGCAGTCTTCGCGCGGCTGGCACCTCGCGAGGCCCCGTCGCCGCGAAACGCACCGAGAGCCACAGGCTCATGCCCGGCGCATCGACACGTTCGACGTCAGCAGGCAACTGCCGGTCCCAGCCCGGCGCCACGAAGGCGATAGCGCTCGGCTTGGTGAAACCGCGCGCATTGGCAAACTTGCCCGTCGACCAGACGACGTTCGTCCACATATCGAGCGCCCGGGCGTCGAGGTATTCGCCGCGCGTATTCGGCAGTAAGAGCACCATCGGCTCGGCGCTCAGATCGAGCCACGCCGTCGATGCCAGCGTGTCCACATCGGCGTGCGGCAACACGCCGGCATCGTCCGCTGCCGGTAACGTGTCCTGGCGTTGCAGAGTGTTCACTCCCGCTCCGGGCGCCTGCCCCGCCGCGGCCGCCGCGCGGGCACTCGTCATCACGACGAGCGGGTAACCGAATACATAAGAGTCGGAGACTTCGTCCTTGGTCCAGCCAGGGTTACGAGGCGTGCTGGTCGTGTGCATCGGCGCGGCACATCCGGCCAGCACGAGCACGGCAACGCCGACGATCCATGATGCAGCCCCGGCGGGTGAGAATGCGTGTCGCATTGTTGTTGTCTTTTTCATTTAGGAGTCGATGAAATATCCGCAAAACGGCATCGAGGATCCGACACATGGCACGCCGTCCGGCAAAGACGGCGCTCCCGGCTTCGTGTCGGATCGCGAAAGGGTTTTATCGTATCCTCAGGCGGTAAGCAAGGACAACTCCGAAGCGAGGCCCGGATATACGTTTTGTTCGCTTTTTCCCGCTCCGACCGCACGACGCCGCCCGAAACCCATAATGTGCCCACGCGAAGCCCTTCATCACGCGAGCCGCAGCGGCGCCGCGGCCGGATGGACGGGGTTTGCGGCGTGCGCGAAACTGCCGCTTGACCTTCCAATGATGGGAAGGTCAAAACTGTCGTTCATCGCGGCAGTGTCCGCTTGCCTATGCCGATTCCCATCATGACCGATCTCGCCTCTCCCCCAGCCGCGGCGGCCTCAGCGGCCGCGACCGCCGAACTCGATATCGGCGGCATGAGCTGTGCCTCGTGCGTGCGGCGCGTCGAAAAAGCGCTCTCGCGCGTTCCCGGCGTCGTCGACGTCTCGGTGAACCTCGCAACCGAGCGGGCCAGTGTCGGGCTCGCCACCGCCGCCGCGCCTGCGACGCTCGAGGCGCTCGTCGCGGCTGTCGCGGGGGCCGGCTACGAGGCGCGGCCCGTCGTGGAGGCGCCACGTGGATCGGACCGCGATTCGGGCACTGCGGCCGCAGGCACCGATGCCGATCGCGATGCCGCGCGCCATCGGCAATCGCAGCGCGAACTGGCTGCGGTGGCCGTCGCCGCCGCTTTCTCTTTGCCACTGATGTTGCCGATGCTCGCCGAAGCCGTCGGCGGTCACTGGATGCTGCCGGCATGGCTGCAGTTGATATTGGCAAGCGTCGTGCAGTTCGCCTGCGGTGCGAGGTTTTATGTCGGGGCCTGGCATGCCGTGCGCGCTCGCACCGGCAACATGGATTTGCTCGTCGCCCTCGGCACTTCCGCCGCCTATGGGCTCAGCGTGTGGCAGATGAGCGTGCATCCTGGCGACACGATGCACCTGTACTTCGAAGCCTCGGCCGTCGTCATTGCGCTCGTGCGGCTCGGCAAATGGCTCGAGACGCGCGCCAAGCGCGAGACCACTGCCGCGATCCGTGCCCTGAACGCGCTTCGGCCCGACCGCGCGCGGCTGCGGCAAGCTGACGGCAGCGAGCGCGAAGTGCCGCTCGACGAGGTGCGCGTCGGCATGGTCGTTCTCGTGCGGCCCGGCGAACGCGTGCCCGTCGACGGCTCGATTCTCGAAGGGCGCACCCACGTGGACGAAGCCCTGATCACGGGCGAAAGCCTGCCCGTCGCGAAAGCGCCCGGCGACCGGCTGACGGCCGGTTCGATCAACGGCGAGGGGCTCGTGGCCGTCACCACCACCGCGATCGGCGCGGAAACCACGCTCGCGCGCATCGTGCGGCTCGTCGAGACGGCGCAGGCCCACAAGGCGCCGATCCAGCGGCTCGTGGATCGCGTGAGTGCCGTATTCGTACCGGCGATCCTGTTGATCGCCGCGGCGACGTTCGCCGGTTGGCTGCTCTCGGGCGCATCGGCCGAGACCGCCATCCTCAACGCGGTGTCAGTGCTCGTCATTGCCTGCCCTTGCGCGCTCGGCCTGGCCACGCCCGCGGCCATCATGGCGGGCACGGGCGTCGCGGCACGGCACGGCGTGCTGATCAAGGACGCCGAAGCGCTCGAACTCGCGCAACGCGTCACGGTCGTCGCATTCGACAAGACCGGCACGCTCACGCTCGGCAAGCCGCGAGTCGTCGCATTCGAAAGCATCGGGATCGAGCGGGACCGGGCATGGATGCTCGCTGCCGCGCTCGAACGCGGCAGCGAGCACCCGCTCGCGCGTGCGCTCCTCACCGCATCCGAAGCGCAAATGCCGACGGAAACGGGCGGCAACGTACCGGCGGCAGCACCGCTGCGGGCGCTTCACGTCCAGGCAGTGCCGGGCCGGGGCGTGCAAGGGGAAGTCGAAAGCACTACGCTCATGCTCGGCAATGGCGGCTGGCTCGACGCGCTCGGCATCGCCCCGCCAGCACCCGTGCTCGCGCGGGCTCGCGAACTCGAGGCCGCCGGCAATACCGTATCGTGGCTCATGCGCGCCGAAGGGTCGGGCGCGAGCGCAACCGCGCTCGCGCTGATCGCATTCGGTGACACGGTCAAGCCCGATGCACGCGCTGCCGTCGAGCGTCTCGCGGCGCGCGGAATCGAGAGCGTGCTCGTGACCGGCGACAACCGCGGCGCCGCAGCTTCAGTGGCCGCTGCGCTCGGCATCGAAACGTTCCACGCCGGGGTGCTGCCCGCGGACAAAGCGCGCGTGGTGCGCGAAATCAAGGCGCAAAGCGGCGGCATCGTCGCGATGGCGGGTGACGGCATCAACGATGCGCCCGCGCTTGCAGCAGCCGATATCGGCCTCGCGTTCGCGAGCGGCACCGACATCGCGATGCATGCGGCCGGGATCACGCTCATGCGCGGCGAACCGTCGCTCGTCGCCGATGCGATCGACATCTCGCGGCGGACCTATCGCAAGATCCAGCAGAATTTGTTTTGGGCGTTCGTCTATAACCTGATCGGCATTCCGCTCGCCGCGCTCGGTTGGCTCAACCCGATGCTCGCGGGCGCCGCAATGGCGTTTTCGAGCGTCAGCGTCGTCACGAACGCATTGCTGCTCAAGCGTTGGAAACGGTAAACGGGAGCGGCTGGCGCATGGGTCCGTGGCAGCCGCCGGTCAACCGCCCCTGTGCGTGTGAGCGGTGCGCGCATGCCTGGCCGATGGCGTCAGCGTCGAAACGGATGCCGAAGGTGCGCCCGGCGCTGCGCCTTGGCGCGACGGCAGCGCGGCAAGCCTCCCAGCCATCGCGTCGGCCGTGCCGCGGATATCCGCCGCCGCACCGGAGGCCGTGTCGAGAAACGCCGCGAGCGCCAACTGCTGGCTGCGCAGCAGCGCCTCGGTTTTTTGCTGTGCGGCGGCGCTTTCGCGCGCTACGCGTGCGAGGACGACGAACTGTGCGATCGCGAGCGCCAGCATCAGGACACTCGCGCACGCCATGATAGTCAGCAGGCGCGCGCTACGTCGGCGGCTGGCGGCCGCGGCCCGGCGCTCTTCAGCGAGCGAGCGCGACAGCGCAGCGACGGTCTCGGCCAATGCCGCCGTCGATGCGGTTTGTGCGACCTGCGCCGCGCCGATGGCATCAGCGGAACCGGAAGCGGGCGAGTCGGCCGATGGCGGTGCCAATGACGATGATGATGAAGACCCCTGCGCGGCGCCCGAGGTCCATGCGCGCTTGGCCGGCTGCAGCCTGTTGCGCGCCGGCCCGGCTTGGGCCGGGTCAGCGCTGCCGGCGTCATCGACACGCAGATAAGCGGCGATGTCCGCGATCCGCGCGCCGGCCGGTTGCGGAATGACTTGCGCGCGCATCGAAGCGGGTGCCGGCTCGTGCAATGCCGGTGTCCCGACTCCCGCCTCGGGATCCGGGGACAGCGGGACCGTTTCGGCCTCCCGCTCGGCGGCGGCTCGCTGCGCTTCGGCGCGTGCCCGAAGCGAATCGAGCGCATCGGCCGGCACTTCGAAGCCGGCCAACGTGCCCTGACGCGGATCGAGGTTCAATGTTTCCAGGGCGCCGAAGAAATCGCTGTCGAGGCGTTCGGCGGGCGATTCCTCGCGCGAGTCTTCCGGACGGTCACGCCCGACCGAGCCCTCGGCGACGAGCGCAGCGCCTTCGTTGCCCTCAGGGCCTGCTGCAGCAATTGCAGGCGTGCTCGGTTCGGACACGGTGGGATTCGACGGCGCATCCGATGCGGGAGAAGCGGCACGCGCGCGCCGTCGGGCGGTCGCCGGGCGGCTGACGCGAGAGGTCGAAGATGCTGCGGAATCTGCCATAGCTGGAAAGCGGAAAGACGGTAAAGCGAAGAGCGCGGTCATGGCCGCGCGCGAGCGCGAATCTATTCGGTCTTCGTGTTCGGCGAACGCCGCATTGTCGCACGATCGGCAGGCGCGACAGCAGGGGAATCGAGCGGTGCGGCCACGCCCGGTGCGGCGAATTTGAATTATCCTTTGCGCTTCGCGCGGTGGCCACCGCGTTCATCCGATAGGGCCGTTTGCCCCATACGCTTTATGTCCACTTCGATCGACGCTGCCATCGCGGCGCAAATCAGCGCCCTTCGCGAACACTATGCCCACACGGTCATGCCGCTATGGCGCGGAGCGGGCTACAACGCCGCCCTCTGCCTGCCGTACGAGGCCGTCGGCGCGAACGATCAGGCGCCGCTGCCTGTCGTCCGTTATCGCGCGATGGCCTGCGCGCGGCAACTGTTCGTGTTTTCGCTGGCCGGCGACGCCGAACATGCTCACACGCTGTTCGATTCAATGCGCCGCTATTTCCGCGACGCGCGCCACGGCGGATGGATCTATAGCGTCGATGCCGCCGGCGCGCCGCTCGATACGACGAAAGACCTCTATACACACGCATTCGTCATCTTCGCGTGCGCTCAGTATGCGAGCGCATTCGGCGAGCGCGATGCGCTCGACGTGCTGGCCGAAACGGCAGCATTGGTCGATGCGCGTTTTGCCGCGTCGGGTGGCCTCCTGCATGCCACGCTCGACGAGAACTTCTCGACCGTGCGCGCGGGAGCGCTGCAGAACCCGCTCATGCACTTGGCCGAAGCGTACCTGGCCGCCCGTGCCGCCACGGGTGAGAGCGCCTATGACCGCTCGCTCGCGCGGCTTGCCGATGCCGTCGCCGGCACATTCGTGCATGCGCCGACGGGTGCGATCGCCGAATTGCCGATCGGCACGGCGGGCAACCGGCTCGAACCGGGCCACCAGTTCGAGTGGTTTTATCTGGCGGCGAGCGCCGGCAGCACGATCGCCGCATCGGGGCTGGCCGAATCGCTCGAGCGCGCGTTCGTCTTCGCGCAGCGCCACGGCGTGGATGCCGTCACGGGCGGCGTGTGCGCCGCGCTCAACGAGGACGGCTCGATTCAGGATGCAACGCAGCGCATCTGGGCGCAGACCGAATATCTGCGCGCGCTGGCGACACGCGGTACGGCCGACGATCTTCGGGCACTCGCATCGCAAATTGCCGCGTTTCGCGAGCGCTTTTTGCATTCGCGCGGCTGGTACGAGTGCAAGACTCCGGCCGGCGATGTTTCGCGCGCCGATATGCCGTCGACCACGCCCTACCATCTGGCGACGGCTTACGCGTCGTTGCCGGGCGCACGCTGACACCGTGCGTTACGGCGGATTCCCTCTTAGGGTTTACGGCAGTCACGGCGCTTGCGGAAGGGTCTCGCCGGGGGGATTCGCGCCCGCTCCTTGACTCCGCGCGCGAACGGTTCCTAGAGTGGAACCAATAGGATACGGGGCCGCGCCCCGCAAGGGGCCCCCCGATGACCGACTTTTTCGACCTGGCGCGCGGCGCGCTGCACGCTCAGCCGTTCAGCATGCTGCTCGGCACCGAGCTCGTGCAGATCGGCGAGCATGAAGTGACCTTGCGCCTGGCGATTCGCGACGAACTGCGGCAGCAGCACGGCTTCGTTCATGGCGGTGTCATCAGCTACCTTGCCGATAACGCGTTGACATTCGCCGGTGCGATCGCGCTCGGGCCCCGTGTCGTGACGGGCGAGTACAAGATCAACTATCTGCGTCCAGCCGTGCGCGGGGCACTGCTTGCTCGCGCGGAGCTCGTCTACGCGGGGCGCGGGCACGCCACATGCCAGTGCCGCATCTATCTGCTCGATGGCGACAAGGAAACCCTCGTTGCGCTGGCCCAAGGTACGATCAACCGCGTGGGAGACGGCCCGAACGCCGCGCCGGCGAGCGGTCAGATCGAACAGGCATGACGCTCGAATCGAAAAGCACACTTCGGATCGAAGCAGCGAGCGTCGCCTACGCGTTCATCGACGGCGACGCGGCCTTGCCTTACCTCGTCTTCCTGCATGAAGGTCTGGGCTGCACCGCCATGTGGGGCGACTTCCCCGAGCGGCTTTGCCGGGCAACCGGTTGCCCAGGGCTCGTCTACGATCGGGCCGGCTATGGACGGTCGTCGCCGCTGCCGGCCGGGACGCGATGGGATACCGGCTATCTGCATCGCTCGGCCCAGCGCGAACTGCCGCAAGTGATGGCGCGCCTCGTGCCGCCAGCGGCGCCCTATGTTCTCGTCGGTCATTCCGATGGAGGCAGCATCGCGCTCATTCACGGAGCCGAACGCAACCCGAGGTTGCGCGGCATCGTGACGATCGCGGCGCATGTGTTCGTCGAGGCAGTGACGCTCGCGGGCATACGCGATGCGCTCGCCGCGTGGCGCGCCGGCAAGCTGGCTGGACTCGCGCGATATCACGGCGAGAAGACGGCCGATGTCTTTCGCCTCTGGTCCGACGCATGGCTCGATCCGAGCTTCGCGTCATGGAACATCGAGGCGCTGTTGCCGCGCATCGATGTGCCGCTGCTGGTCATGCAGGGCCAGGACGACCAGTACGGCACCGCGCGGCAAGTGCATTCGATCGCGCGGCATAGCGCGGGGCCGGCGCAAGAGGCACTGCTGCCCGCCTGCGGACACTCGCCGCACAAAGAGTGCCCCGAGGCCGTCCTGGCGGCGAGCGCGGAGTTTATTCGCTCGCTCGCAACGCGAATGCCTCTGGATCGCACGGCTGTCTGACGCTAGAATGGCGGCCCCTCGAACATTCGTGCCGGCGTATTCGCGCCCGGTGCATGTCGATCCGCGATCCGATCCATGGCAAAACTTCTGAACGACACCGAATTCCAGCGCTTCACCGAACTTCAGCACAAACAGGCGAGCTTCACGATCACGAGCGAAGAGGCCGACGAACTGCGGCTCATCGTCGAACGCGCGCAACAAAAACGCGACGATCGCGCCGCCGCCATGCGGGCCATCGAAGCCCACATCGAGCAATTCGAGATCACACCGGAAGAGCTTTTCTCGCCCGAGCAGATCGGCGAAGCCGCGCGGACGTACGGGCTGATTGCCTCGTCGGCCAAGAAGGAGCGCGTCTTGCCGCCGACACTGACGTTCAACGGCAAGCCCTATCAATGGACGCGCACGTTGCCCGACGAGATTCGCTTGCCGCTCTTCGATGCGTTCAAGGCCGGCGAATCGATCAAGCGTTTCCTCGCCACCCCGAAGGACACGACGCGAAACGCGACAACGATCGCTCGCCTCGAGCGCGAAACGGGTAACGTCTATGCCGAGGCATGGCTGGAGGAACTTTCGATCTCGCGCGGGCAAGTCGACGAAGCGGCCACGAAGCTCGCCGCCTAAGGCACGATCGGCGGCCGCCGCCCGAGCGCTCGGCGGGCGCGCCGGTTACAGCACCGCGAGCCGCACCGTGTCGCGGCCCGCACGCTTGGCCTCGTAAAGCATCCGATCGGCATGCCGATAAAGATCGTGGGGCAGATGGCGATTCTCGCTGCGGGCACCCCGCCATACGAAGCCGAAGCTCGCCGTCAGCACCGCATCGCGCTTCGTGGGATGCGGCAACGCGAGCGCACGCACCGCCAGGCGTAGACGATCGATCGCAGCCAGCGCGTCGCTCGGCGATTCGGCGTTCAGCAGAATGCAGAACTCGTCGCCGCCAAGGCGGATCAAGCTGTCGCCGGCGTGCCGCAACTGGGCGCGCACGGCATGCGCGATCTGCTTCAGCGCATCGTCGCCGGCGCTGTGACCATACGTGTCGTTGTAAGCCTTGAAGCCGTCGATATCGAACAGGCAAAACGCAAGCGCGCCATCGACATGCCGCGACGACGCCCGCGCTCCGAACGTCTCCTCGATATGCCGGCGATTGAACGCGCCGGTCAGCTCATCCGTGACAGCAAGGCGCGACAGTCTTGCCACTTCCGATTCCAGTTGGCGGATTCTCGCTTGCAAGCGTCCCTGTTGCGCCTCGTCGCCTTCAACGATCCCTTCTTTCCAGAGCCGCAGGAGAAACTCGCCTTCGGCAGCGAGACTCCGCCCGATGCGGCGGGCCCATGCCGCGCACAACGTCAGCCACGTCTGTCCGTGCGTCGGTCGAGCCCCCTTCCAGGAGAGATCACTCATCGATTGCCAGCTCATTTCGGTACCTCGGAATTCACGATGCAGCGGCACGCGCAGGGCCGGTTCAGGCCTCGACGACCGATCGTCGAGCAGCGCGGCGAGCTCAATTGAGTTCAACGAGGCGATTATGCCAAGGCATGTCCGGAGCAACTGCAAACAAGTGTCAGGCTCACGGTGGGCGACGCAGACGAGGCGCGTCCCCCGGGCCCGTCAGGAGGCTCGCGCCGGCTCGCCGGCTGGCGCGGGCCCGGCTTGGTCGGCTTGCTCGGCCAAGCGGGGCAGCGAAATCACGAATTCGGTTCCCTTGCCCTCCTCGCTGTGGACGGCCACTTCCCCGCCGTGCCGCACGATGACGGTCTTGACGAACGCCATGCCGAGCCCGGCACCGCCTACTTCGGGACGCTGCCCCGCATGGAAGCGGCGGAAGCGTTCGAACAAGCGGCCCTGCTTGTCGAGCGGAATCCCGTAACCCTGGTCGCGAATCGAGCAGGTCACATGGGCGCCGCCCAGCGACGCTTGCGACGATTCGATCGAACAGGTGATTTGCGTGCCGTTCGGGCTGTACTTGATGCCGTTTTGCAGGATGTTCACGAGCGAGCGCGTCAGCAGCGACCGCTCGGCGAAGATCCAGCATGCTTCCCTGTCTTCGTAGACGGCATCGAGGCGTATGCCCTTGGCATGTGCCTGCGGCCACACTTGATCGCTCGCGTCCAGCACGAGATCGGCGAGATTCACGGGCTCGAACTCATAGGCCTGCGATTCGGCGCGTGCAAGCTGGACGAAATCGTCCGCAAGCGTCAGCGCGCTCCTGGCATAGCGTGCGATGCGGTCCATGACATTGCGCGCGGGCTCGGACTCGATGCGTGCGCGCTCGATCTCGACGAGCGCGAGGATCGATGCGTGCGGCGAGCGCATGTCATGCGATAGCAGTTGCAAGGCGTCCTCGCGCTGCCGTTCGGCTTCGTGCAGCGCCGTGATGTCGACCAAGCCGGCGATCCACCCGGCGGCTTCGCCGAACGCATTGCGGCACTCCGAATAACGCAGCAAGTAATCGCGCTCGTCGCGGCCGCGCACTTCGATGCCGGTCGTCATCATGCGCGCGTGCTCGGGCCGCGCCGGGTTCATGACGGCCGGCCAGTCCCTTCGGGCAATCCGCTCGTTTTCCACGTCCGCGTCGATCGTCTTCACGAACGAACAGTCGGCCAGCACGGCGTGCAATGGCCGCCCTTCCGGGCTCGGCGCCGCGAGCCGCGCGCAATACGCTCTTGCCGCGCGGTTCGCGATCAACACGACGCCGTTCAGATCGGCAACGAGTATCGGCTCGGGCCCGCTGTCGAGACTGTCCCAGACGAAACGCTTCATGTCTCTCGCGCGTTGCGCCGCCTGAGCCATCAGCGACATCTGCTGTTCGAGTACGTCCCCCATGAATTCGCTCGGCCGCTTCGCCGCTTCGGGCAGGAGATAGGGCTCGGCCGCGAGCTGCCGCAGTTCCTTGCGCAGGTAGGCCATCGTCATTTCCAGA
This sequence comes from Trinickia sp., assembly GCF_057351765.1. Lineage (NCBI taxonomy): Bacteria > Pseudomonadati > Pseudomonadota > Betaproteobacteria > Burkholderiales > Burkholderiaceae > Trinickia > Trinickia sp. Next base: position 120,377 of record NZ_JBMRBK010000040.1, read on the forward strand.
CGGCGCCAGCTCCACAGCGGATAGACGACGATCAGTCCGAGGATCGCCGGGACGGGCGATACCCAAAGCCGCAGCCCATGCATCAGTACCGCGTCGCCCGCGAGCGCGAGCACGGCGAGCGCAATGGCGAGCGCCAGCGAGTACATCGGCGACAGCACGAGAAATCCAACGAGCAGCACCGCCAGCGGCAGGAGCGATGCGGCGAGCAACTCCGATGACGATGCGGGTCTGATGGCGCTGCCGCGCAGCAACATCTCGAGCACGCTCGCATGCGCATAGACGCCGGGCGTGACGCCAAACCGACCCGACATCGGCGTGGCGAAGTGATCGTAGAGGCCGGATGCCGTCGAGCCGACGAGCACGATGCGGCCCCGCAGCAACTCGGGCGGCACGGTCCCCGCCAGCACCTGCGCAACCGAGACCTTCCGGAAGGACTCGTCGGGAACGAAAGGAACCAACACACGCTGCTCTGCGCCCGGCCCGCCGGACTCGGCGAGCGGCACGGACTCGCGCGCCGGACGGCCGTTACCGTCAACCATGCCGGCAAGCCGTATCGCGCCTCGTTCGACGGCGCGCCGGACCGGAACGGTCAGCTGCGGCCAACGCGTGCGCGCGTCGCCCTCGTATAGCGCGACGCTGCGCACGACGCCGTCGCTGTCCACCTCGAAGTTGATATGGCCGAGCCCCGCGGCGGCGCCAGCCAATGCGGCAACGGGCAGCACCGCTTCGCGATGGCCCTCGGCGTCGGCCGGCGCAAGCAGAATCGGCAGATAAGTTTTACTGGCGGCGATCGCCCGGGCAAGCGCTGGATCGTCGGCGCCGGGCTCCGTGAATAGTACGTCGTAGACGATCGCGGCCGCGCCGCTCCGTGCGAGCGCATCGATCAGGCGAGCATGCACGCTGCGCGGCCACGGCCACCGGCCCAGCGCTTCGATGCTGTCATCGTCGATCTCGACGACGACGATATCGTTCGATACCGTCTTTGCGGACATCGCAAGAAAATCGTCGTAGACGAAGTGGTCCAGGCTCGCCGTCAGGCGCCAGCTCGAGCTCAGCGCGACGAACGCAATGGCGAGACAGCCCGTCGCGATCCATTCGAGCAAAAACCGCCGCCCTATCGATCGGCCGAGCCGCGAACGAATGATCCGGGCGAGCAGTGTCATTGCGACGGCCACGCACGCGCGATGGGGCGATTGTGTTCGTATCGGCGCAGGTGGCCGGGCACCTGCCGGTTGTCGTCGTCTCGCCTCATGGTTTCTCGTTTTCGATGCGATCGAGACGATAACCGAAACCGTGCATCGGCGCCAGACGGGCGCCATGGCGGGCGTGCACGTCAAGCTTCGCGCGAACCATTTTCACAGGAGCCCCAATACTTATCGTTTACTATTCTCGCTGCCGCGAAAACGCAGGTTCGCGCGGAAAGCACCCAATCGGGGAATCGGTTCAACCCCCTTTTCTTCGGCACAACGTTTCCATCGGTCAAACCATGCGAATCGCCATCCTTGACGATGACCCAAGTCAGTTGGAGTTTGCCACTCAATCGCTAAGCCCGGCAGGGCATACCTGTCACACGTTCAGCGAGGGCGCCGCGCTCATCCGCGAGCTGCGGCGCGAAAGCTTCGATCTGATCGTGCTCGACTGGAACGTCACCGACATGCAGGGCGACGAGGTGCTCGCCTGGGTGCGCAAACACTGCAACGAGACGCTGCCCGTGCTCTTCATGACCAGCCGGTCGCGTGAATCCGACATCGTCTCCGCGCTCAATGCCGGCGCCGACGACTACATCGTGAAGCCGGTCGCGGCCCCGGTGCTGCTCGCACGTGTGTCCACGCTCCTGCGCAGAAGCTATCGCCGCGACCAAAGCATCGCGTCGCAGGAATTCGGCGACTACCTGTTCGATCTGCGCGAGAGCATCGTCTATCGTCAAACGGTGCCCGTCACGCTGTCGCAAAAGGAATTCCAGGTCGCGCTGCTGCTCTTCCGCAATCTCGGGCGCCCGCTCTCGCGCAGCCACATCGTCGAGACGGTCTGGAAGCAAACGTCCGACATCCCGTCGCGTACGCTCGATACGCACGTCTCGTCGATCCGCATCAAGCTCGACCTGCGTCCGCAGAGCGGGTACTGCATCTACCCGGTCTACGGTTACGGGTATCGGCTCGAAAAGCTCGAAGCGGGCGAGGCCTGAGCCGGTGCCGCGGCGGCAGCGCCCTGCGGCACGCGCGCCGGCGGCCACCGCTCTCATGGCCGCCGCAACTCACCACGACCAACGCACGCCGGCGTTCCCGCCAATCGTCCGCACGTGCTCCCCGTCGAGGTTCGCGCCCCAGTTGACGGCAGCGTAGGCACTGCCGTGCTTCGAGAAGCGCGTGACCAGGCCCGCGTCGATCCGGCCCGTCGTCTGGTTGACCGGCGTTCCGATCGACGTAACGCTGTCATAGGTCTGGCGATCGCCGTTGGCAAACGCGTGCAGCACATTGAACGCCACAAAAGGCTGCCAGGCGGCACCCAGCGCGTCCCATGTCCCGGAAAACCGGACGCCGAACCTCGCCAGCACCGAATTCCCGCTGCCGAACGACACATTGGCCGCACCGTCGTTGAGATCCCGGATCGACAGGTGCTGGTAGACCAACTGGAGCTGCGGCTCCATCGTCAATCCATGTCCGATCGACAGCGGCAGACCGCCTTCGACCGAAGCCGTGACGGCAGTACCGTGCGTGCTGGCATGGACGTTCCCGCTCGACGTCGCATCCGCCGTGAGCGCGCTGCCCGAAACGACGGTATCCGTGTACCAGCCGCTGGGCCCGATATGCGTCCAATAACCGGCGAGGCTATATGCGTTGACGGAAAGATGCCCGACGTCGGCACCCTGGACGCCCACTGCCGAACCACTCACGCCGCCCGTCGCGCGGGCCATGCCGAGATAGAAGCCGTAGTGGTTCCGGTGCCCCCCCTCCGCCCCGTCCGCATACACGTCGTGGCCGACCTGCAGCCCGCCCATCGAACCGTCGAATTGCGGGCTCACGTCGCCGCCCTCCGACAGCACGCTATGCGCACCCCAGACACGGCCCCATGCCGCGGGCACCGCGCCCTTCTCGCCGAGCAGCGACTGATCGCCCTGCCGCTGATGGAACTCGTCGATTTGCATCCAGTCGAGCTGACGCATGACGCTCGGAATCTGCGCGTACAGCGCGACCTCGGGCCGGTACAGCGTGACCGGAGTGGCGCCGGCGGCCGGCAGCACGGGCGTGCCGGGGGCTGCGACGATATTGGCCGATGACGCGACGTTCGCGGCCGGCACCGTATTGCGGAGGTACCAGTCCTGCGAGGTCCCCGCGGTCACGCCGCCCTTCACGAGGTAGTACTCGTACGCACCGGCCTTGACCACGCCGCCGGCCAACGCGAACGCACCGGCATCGGTGGTTGCGCCGTTGGCCGCCGCGACGACCTGGATGCCGTTAGATACGATCGGCGCACCCTGGCCGCCCACGTTCGTCACCCTCAGCGTCGTCGAACCCGTCGCCGTGCCGCCGTTGACGACGAGCTTGTCCGATGCCGCGTTGTCCCCGGCGAGTACGGTATTGAGCGCAATCGTGCCGTTTTGTCCAACATAGCTGTTGACGTTCAGCGTGTTGCCGGCCTGAGCGCCGCCGCCGAGTTGAACCAATCCCGCGTTCGTCAATTGACCGTTGATCGTAAAACTGCCCTGCGTGCCGGCTGCGACGGACGATTGCGCATGGCCCACCGCGATCGCGCCGCCTCGCGCAACTTCTGCGTTGGCGCTCGTCGCGGCCCCCGACAACGCATTCGCCACCGCGATCGTCCCATTGTTCGTGACGTTGCCGTTGACCGAGCCATAACCGCCGAGCGTGGCACCCGATGCGACGCTCGCCGGCCCGGCCACCGACGCACCGGTGTGCGACGCATCGCCGACGACGAGCGTGCCGGCCACCACCGACGTCGCACCCGCATAGGTGTTGACGCCATCGAGCACGAGCGTACCCGTGCCGGTCTTGGTCAAGGCGCCGGCACCCGTAATGCCTTGCGCGATGGTCGACTGGAATGCCTGCGTATCGATCGTGCCGCCATTCGACGTGATCGTCACCGCACGCGTGCTGCTCTGATCGAAGCTGCTGCCCAACTGCAGCGTGCCGCCGTCGAACGTCATGCCGCCCGACGCACCGCCGAGCGCGCTATCGGCCGACACCGACAGCGTGCCCGCCTTCAGCAGCGTACCGCCCGTGTAGGTGTTGCCCCCGGCTGCGGAAGGCGCCAGCGTCAGCGTACCCGCCCCGTCTTTTTCGACGACACCCGTACCGCCGATCGTTCCGTTATAAACGCCGTCGACACCTTGCTCGAACTGCACGAGGCCGTTGTCGGTCACCGTCGGGGGCAGGCTCTGTGCGCTCGCCCGCAGCACGGCGGGCTGATCGACCGTCACGCTCCCCGTGAACTGCGAACCGTCGCCATTGAGCACGAGCGTGCCTTGCTGAACCTCGGCGGCGATCGAGCCGATCACTGCGCCGTTGACCGTCAGCGTTCCCGAGCCCGTTTTGTCGAGCGCGCCCGTTCCGTTGATGGTTTGATCGATCGTCGATTGGAAGCCCTGCGTATCGATCGTGCCGCCGTTCGAGGTGACCGAGATCGCTCGCGTATTGGCCAGATCGAAGCTGCTGCCCAACTGCAGCGTACCGCCGTCGAACGTCACACCGCCCGGGGTTCCGCCGAGCGCGCTGTCGGCCGAGACCGAGAGCACGCCCTGCTTGAGCACCGTCCCGCCCGTGTAGGTATTGCCGCCGGCTGCGGACGGAGCGAGCGTCAGCGTGCCAACGCCGTCTTTCTCGACGGCACCCGAGCCACTCACGAGGCCCGTATACGTGCCCGCCGTATCTTGCTGGAATTGGACGAGACCGTTGTCCGTCACGGCCAACGGCAAGCTTTGCGCACTGGCCCGCAGCGTGCCGGCCGCGTCGACTTGCATCGCGCCCGTATAGCTCGTGTTCGTGCCCGTCAGCACCAGCGTGCCTTGCTGAACCTCGGCCGATGTCACGCCCATGCCGCCGATCGAATTCGTGATCGTCCAGGTGCCGCTGTCCTTTTTCTGCAGCGTCTGGAAGCCGGTGATCGTCGCCGGCAACGTGTCGCTGCCGGTGCCATTGAGCGTCAGCAGGTTGCTGCCGCCGCCGCCATTGATCGTGCCCGATACGCTCGAGCCGGAGAACAGGTTCAATGTGTCGTTGCCGCCTGCGAAAACCAGGTTGCCGATCACCTTGCCGAGATTGGTGAACACCACGGCGCCGTTGCCGGACGCTCCCATCACGTTGTTGGGTGCCTGGATGACGCCGGTCGCGTTATTGATGACCGTGTTCGTACCCGAGGTGTTCTGAAACCAGATAGCCGCGGAATTGATGCCCCGGATCGTCCCGTTGTTGACGATCGTATTGCCGGTGCCTTCCGGATTGACGGCCTCGGCAGTCGTTTGGGTGCCGTTGGACAATACGGTCGCGCCCTGTTGGACGGTCAGCGTGTTGTTATTGCGCAGATCGATCGTATTGCCGCCCGTGCCGTACGTGCCGGTGGTATTCGTCGAGGCATTCTGCACCAGCGCGCCGGACTGCACGACGATATTCGAGTTGTCCGACAGCGCGATCGCGCTGGTGTTGCCCACGACGATCTGCGCGTTCGGCCCCACGGTCACCTGAGCGCCGGACGCGGTTGTCGGCCCCGTTCCGATCGTCGTCGTCCAAGGCGACGGCGCCGAGGTGTCGCACGTCGTCGTCGCGCCCGAAGTCGTGCAGTTCGCGTGAGCCAGTGCCGGAATCAGCGCGACGTAGCCGAGAACGGCAAGCGTCGTCGCCTTAGGGCGCAGGCGCGATGCGTCATTGGAGATTGGAGACCGAATTGCACGCGATTTCGTATGATCAATCGTTGCGTGCCGATATAAATCTGAATTCCGCATATGCCCGTCCTCTCATCGTTTGTATTTGACGCTCGGCACTATAGCGGAACCGTTTTTAAAGAATTGCAAAGGATCGTAAAGCCTTTACCTGGTCGGTTATTTCGGCTTTTTGGCGGCGCTTGAATTGCGCCGAATCAGGTGCGAACCGATTGCCGCGGAGGCGATTGCCGGCGGCTGACGAACCGGATGCCTACTGAAGCGGGAGTCGGACGGCGATCACCGAGGGATCGTCCGAGGCGTGCATCTCGAAGCCGTTCGCTCTCGCAAGCGCCAGCATCGGCGCGTTTTCGCGCAGGATTTCTCCCGTCACGAAGCGCGTGCCGCGAGTGCGCGCATAGTCGATGATCCGGGCGAGCAGTAATGTTCCGAGCCCTTTGCCCTTAATATCCGAGCGGACGGCCACGGCAAATTCGGCGCATTCGTTATCGGGATCGGCGACAATACGCGCCACGCCAAACGTTTGCGCGACTCCATTTAGATCGATTTCCACCGCGATGAGGGCCATTTCGCGGTCATAGTCGATTTGCGTCATACGCGCGAGTTGCGAGTGATCGAAGCCGCGCACGGCGCCGAAGAATCGCAGCCGCAAATCGTCGGGCGACATCGCGGCAATCAATGCACGATGTGCCGCTTCATCCTCGGGACGGATCGGGCGGATCGTCAAACGCTTGCCCTGCCAGTCCAGCGTCTCTTCCAGATGGCGTGGGTAGGGCACGATTGCAAGACGTCCGCGCGAGCTCGCAATCCGCAATCGCGGGGCGACAAGCACGACGCGGTCCGGCATGACACGCAGCACCGCACTCATACCCGCGATCTGCTCGACCGCGCACACCATCTCCGAGAGCGCGGTAAGCGCCTGCAAAAGCGGCTCGACGGGCACACGATCCGCGTACGGCGAGCGCGCGACGATCTCGCGTGCAAGAACGGGGTTGAGCGGCGGCAGACCATAGGTGCAAAACGGCGCAGGCACACCATTCGCCGGAGGCGCCGTAAAGCGAAACACGGGGCCGAAATCGGCATCGTCGTCGAGTTCGACCGTCACGTCGACGATCGCTTCGTCTTCGAACCGTTCGTCGAAGCTGGAGGTCCCGCCCTCGCCCGTGCCTTCCTTCGCATCGCCACCCTGTGCCAATCGTGCCGTCGTTGCGGTCGCTTCGGATTCCGGCCGGCTCGCGACATGCGCCGCTACACGCAGGCCGAAGCACGCGACGAGATGCGCCGCCTCGTCGCCGTCGAGCGTCATCGTGCCCGCCGCCACGGCGTCTCGCACGCGCGCCTGGATCGCCGCAAGCGCTACCGGCACGTGCGCCGGCAAGCCCTGCGGAGTCTGCATCAGCAACTCGCGGGCGAGCCGGTAATCGACGAGTCTTGCAAACGCGCGTGCGAGGCGATGCGGCGTCGAATGCACGGCGATGCCATGCGCGCGCAACGCATCGCGCGCAGGCGCATCGAGCCCCCCGAAAAAGCAGGCGAGCATGCCGCGATGGGCAAAGCGCTGGCGCTCGATGAGCACGCGCGCGACCGCCTCGGCCGGTGCGCGATGTGTCGAGGCGTGCACGATAAACGCCGCACCCGTATCGTCGTGCGGCGCAAGCGCATCGAGCGCGCGGCCGAAATCCGCGGCATGCGCATCGTCGCCCAGCAGCACCGGGTTGCTCGGCGTCACATGCGGCAAGGCCGACGCGAGCGCCTGCTTCGCGCCGTCGGACCATCGCGCGAGCTGAGCGCCGGCCGAAGCGAATGCATCGGATGCGAGCGCGGCCACCCCGCGGTCCGCCGCGATCAGTGTTGCGGTCGAACTTGCCGCAATGCGCCCGAGTCCGAGGGTTTCGATTTCGTCGAGCAGATCGTCGAGTGTTTCGACGCGCACCATCCCCGCACGGCGAAACGCCGCGGCATAAAGTGCATCGTCGGAATCGGCGCAGCCTGTGCGCAGCACGAGCACTGGCTTGCCGCGGGCCGCGGCGCGCGCGGCCGACATGAACTTGCGCGCGGCCCGCACGGTCGAAAGCTCCAGCAGGATGGCGCGCGTCGCACCGTCGCTGGCCAGGTAGTCGAGCACATCGCCCGCATCGACATCGGCCTCGCCGCCGAGCGCGATCGCATGCGAAAAGCCCAGACCTCGAGCATCGGCCCAGCCAAGCACCGCATTCGTCAGCGCGTTCGATTGCGACACCCAGGCCACGCCGCCCGGCTTGACGATGCACGATGCGGCATCCAGTTGCGCCCCCAGCGCGGGCGTGATGACGCCAAGACTGCCCGGCCCTACGATGCGCAGCAAGTGCGGGCGGGCGGCGACGAGCACATCGTCGACGGCGGCCGATGCTTCGATACTGCGTGCGTCGCCGATCACGATCGCCGCGCGCGCCCCCATGCTGCCGAGCTTGTGCACGATGTCCGGCCATACCGCGCTCGGGGTGCAGAGCAATGCCACGCTTGGCGCTTCAGGGAGATCGGCCACATCGCCGAAAACGGGGTGGCCGTCGAGCTCGTCGTATTTCGGATTGACGGGCCACACGGGGCCGGCGAAACCGCCGGCCAGCAGGCGCTGCCAGACGATGGCGCCGAGGCTGCCCGGCCGAGAGGACGCGCCGATCACCGCGACCGATCGGGGCTTGAAAAGCGCATCGAGATTGCGGATGGTCATGAGCGATCCCTCGTTCGGGAAAAGGCACGGGACCTGCGTTGAGGCTGAAGCATCGCGGACCGAGCTTCACCGCAGCTCGGGTTGCGTCAGTTTACGACTTTCCGGGTGCGACGCTTCGCGTTAGGGTATGTTGCCGCATCCCGGGCACTCGATGTATTGGCGGTCAATCGTGCTCGGGAGAATCGCGGTCACCTCGAGGGCCATGCCAGCAGCTTGATACCTGCCGCGCCGAATGCGACGGCAAGGCACCCTTCCAATACGCGGCGCGTTCGTATGTAGAGCCGGCGCGCCGAATCCATGGAAAAGAGCAATGCATAACCGCTGAACACGAGCGATCCGATGACGGCGCACCCGGGGATGACCGCGTCATGAGCCGACCCGGAGCGGCTGGACGAAAGCGCGACGATCGAAACCCACACAAGGACCGCCTTGGGATTCGTCAAATGCAGTAATGCCCCTCGGATGTATAAGCCTCTCGGAGTATCCGGCCGCCCCGTTTGCCGCAGCGTCGCGGCAGCGGGTACGAGCGCGCTGCGTCCCGATTTGAAAGCCAACCAGAGAAGGTACAGCCCGCCAAAGAGTTTGACCGCGACGATGAATTGCGAATAGGCGACCAACGCCGCCGAGATGCCGAGTTTCGCGACCGTCGCCCAGAACATCGATCCGGAAACGACGCCGAACGCGAACGCCAGCGCCGCCTTTCTTCCTTGGCTGGCCGCGATGGACATGATCGCCAGGTTGCTCGGTCCCGGGCTGGCGGTGCCGATGAAATAGGCGGTATAGGCGAGCAACAGGTCTGCGGAAAGCAATGAGTTCGCGGACATGTCAGGCCTTTTTCTCGGCCTCGGCCAACATCGCCTCGCTAATTGCGGTCTCGCCGCGCGCCTTCAGTGCGACAGCTGCCCCGCGAATATCGCGCGCCTCCTTGTTCTGACCGAGCTTGGTCTTGCCGATCAATCGCGTGATGTCGATTTCCAAGCCGACGATCGATTTGAGCATCGTATCGATATAGTCCTTCGGCGCATCCGACATCTTCCACGGCTCCGGCAGAGACGCCTCGTGCGTTCGGGTCAGTCTGGCCACCACGCCGCGTACGTATCGCTCGTCGTCGTGGACGCGGATCCGGCCGTGTGCGTGGACGACGATGTAATTCCAGGTCGGCACCTGTTTGTGGAGCTCGTGCTTGCTTGGGTACCAGTTGGGCGAAATGTAGGCGTCCGCGGCGCGGAAGACCACGAGCACCTCGTCGCCGTCCGCGATGTCCTGCCATACAGGATTGGCTCGCGCGACATGGGCGTGCAAAACGCCGTGTTCGCCTTCGCCGGCCGCCAGCTCGAACGGAATATGATTGGCGTCCAATCCGCTCTTGCCGTGCGTAATCAGCGTGCCAAACGGATGTTGCACGATGCAGGCGTGCAGGTTTTCGATCCGGGATTCGTTGAAAGCGGCTGGTATGTACATATCGGGTCCCGTAGCGGAGTAAGTGTGCCTGCTCGCCCATTGCGTCTCGACAAAACCGAGTTTGCCTGAAAATGGACTCGTCCTGCAGGTCCAATCGTGAACGTTTTTACCAGGCCAGAGTCGTGTCGAACGTGTTGCTAGACCCGGAGGCATCGTTGTCCAACGACGTAAGCGGCGCAGCAGGCTACGCCGAGAATGCGCAGGTTCTCTTCGAGCAATGGCGGGGCGTCTCGTTCGCCGATCGCCATGAACCCGTCTTGCATTTGATCCCAGCGCGTCCGTCGTCCGTTCTCGATGTGGGAGCCGGCATCGGAACCGACGCGGCTGCACTTGCCGCATTGGGACATCATTCGCGTGCCGGTTACGCCAGCATCTGGCACGCTGCCTGCTAAGTTGACACAATGGGTGCACGACCCGTGCGCTCCCGGCGATGACCGCGCAATCGCGCGTTCGTTCTTCGAGCCTTCGCCGTGCTCCGTCCACGGCCTTATGGAGCAATGCGCGCCATGCCAAGCGATTTGAATTCCATCGGCTCCGGTCATCCGGGGCGCGAAGCGGGCGCGCAGGGCGCTCTTCCGACTCGGGCTGCCAAGCGGCCAGCGCCCCCTTGCACAATTGTGATCTTCGGTGCGGGCGGCGACCTGACCCGGCGCCTGCTGATACCGGCCTTGTACCATCTTGCGCACGAAGCATTGCTCGACGACAGTCTGCGGATCATCGGCGTCAGTCACGGCGAGCGCGAAACAGCCACCTGGCGCGACGCGTTACTCGAGTCGCTGCAGCAGGCGATTGCGGACAAATCCAGCGAAGCGCATACGGACAAGCTGGACCGCAAGCCATGGGACTGGCTCGCGCAACGCATGCAATACCAAGCGGGCGAATTCGAAGACGATGCCACCTATGCGCAACTCAAACAACAAATCGATCAGGCCCAGCATGGCAATGTGATCTTCTATCTGGCCGTCGGTGCGCAGTTCTTCGAGCCCATCGTCGAGCGGCTCGGCAAGGCATGCTTGCTGGAACAGAACGGAGGCTTTCGCCGTCTGATCGTCGAAAAGCCGTTCGGCAGCGATCTCGCATCGGCGCGTGAATTGAACGCCCACATCCTGCGGTTCGCACAGGAATCCCAGGTGTACCGAATCGACCATTTTCTCGGTAAGGATACCGTGCAGAGCATCCTCGCCGTTCGCTTCGCGAACGCGATGTTCGAGCCGATCTGGCGGCGCGAATACATCGATAGCGTGCAGATTACAGCGGCCGAAACGCTCGGCGTTGAAGGGCGCGGACAATTTTACGAACGCACCGGCGCGCTGCGCGACATGGTGCCGAATCACCTGTTCCAACTGCTCGCCGTAGTCGCACTCGAACCACCCAATTCGTTCGATGCGGAAGCGGTACGCGACAAGAAAGCCGAGTTGTTCGAGGCGATCGAGCCGCTCATGCCCGACGATGTCGTGCTCGGTCAATACGAAGCGGGACCTTCTGGAACAGCGTACCGCGACGAGCCGAACGTGGCGCCCGACAGCGCAACGGAAACCTACGTCGCGGCCCGCCTGCGAATCGACAACTGGCGCTGGGCCGGCGTACCGTTTTATCTGCGCACCGGAAAGCGGCTCGCGACGCGCCGCACCGAAATCGCAGTGCAATTGAAGCGCGTCCCATTCCTGCTGTTTCGCGATACCCCGGTGGAAACACTCACGCCCAACGTGCTGACGCTGCGCATCGACCCCTCGCACGGAACGAGCTTCGATTTCAACGTCAAGGTACCGGGACCGACGATGCTCATTGGCGCGGCGCGCTCGTCATTCGACTATGGCGATTTTTTCCCGCAGCGCCCGAACGTCGGGTATGAAACGTTGCTCTATGACTGCATGCTCGGCGACGCGACGCTCTTCCAGCGCGCGGACAGCATCGAGGCGAGTTGGGCTGCCGTCGATCGCATACTCCATCCGCAGCGCGGTACGGTACCCGTGCACGGCTACGCCGCCGGCAGCGCCGGTCCTGCCGAAGCCGACGCGCTCCTTGCCCCGGACGGCCGCGCGTGGCGGCCGCTGGACGAATAATATTGCGCGGTGCATCGGGAATAAATCGACGTAATGATCCGTTGTTCCCGGAGCACACGGCTGCCCATTGCGGGCTGCCGGATCGCGTTCACTCGAGAGACGGAGGCGGGGATGAAAGGTAACGTTAAGGCGATCCGGCACATGCTCGGAGCCGGTTTGTGCGTGCTGATGTTGCACGGAGTGACGACCTATGCTGCCGAGGCGTTCGAGTTGACCTCGCCCGGCGTGTCCGACGGCGGCACGCTCGCCTCGATTCACGCGGGAAGCCAAAACGATTGCGGTGGCCGCAACGTGTCGCCGGCATTGCAATGGCGCAATGCGCCCACCGGTACCCGCAGCTTCGCAATCACGATTTTCGATCCGGACGGGGCAAAGGGCCTCGGCGTCGTGCACTGGGTGATGTACCGCATTCCCGCTTCGACGACCTCGCTCACAGCGGGCGGCGAACCGCCAACGGGCGCGCTCATGGGACTGAACGTCAGTGGGCAGGCAGCATATCGCGGACCGTGCCCGCCCGCCGGGGAAATTGCACATCACTATGTCGTGCAGATTTACGCGCTCGACCTCGCGCCCGATTCGCTGCCGGCCGGATTGACACGCGATGCGCTGCATGCGGCGATCAAGAATCATGTGCTGGCAAATACGAGCATCGTGATGCGTTTCGGGCGCTAGAGCGATCGGGGACGAGGCTTCGGCATGAGCGAATTGGACCTCCACACGATTTATCGCGATTACATCGATTGCCTGAATAGGCGGGATTGGGCGTCGCTCGGCCAGTTCGTCGGCGACGACGTCAGTCACAACGGTCGACCGATCGGTTTATCGGGCTATCGCGAGATGTTGGAAAAAGACGTTCGGGATATACCGGACCTACGTTTTCAGATCGACCTGCTGGTGGTCGAGCCGCCTTTTGTTGCAAGCCGTCTGCGCTTCAATTGCTCGCCCAGATCCACGTTCCTCGGATTGGACGTCGGAGGCAGACGGGTCGTCTTCGCCGAGAATGTCTTCTACGCGTTTCGCGGCGGCAGAATCGCGAACGTATGGTCCGTAATCGATAAGACTGCGATCGAAGCTCAACTGTGAACCCGGCCGCCGGGCCGCCGTTTTCGAGCAGGAACTGGTTTCACCGATGCCCGGCCGCCGGCACGGAAGCGGCGTTCGAACCGCCAGCGCGAGCCGCACGCAGCAATTTCAATTGCGTCGTGAGCCATGCCTCGCTCGTCTGTGCCGGCGTATCGCCGCACTGAACCAGATATGGCTTTCCGCTGATGCTGCTTTTCGTGGCGGCCAGTTCAATGAACTGTTCCGTGCTGCTCAGCGTAGTGCGCGCTTCGAGGTAGTGCAGCTTGGCGAGCATATGCGCCTTCGCTTTCTCCCCGGAATACCAACTGCCATTGCGATTGAACTTGCAATCCGATGTCTCGAGGCGTCCCAGCAAGGAAGCAATCTCCGCCTGCACGATGGGCGGACTCTCGCCGGCTCTCACGGTCATCGCCATGCCGAGAGCCAACAACACCGTCAGCCCAACGCGAATATGCCGCAGCACGACGCGTGCTCCTCGAAATCGGCTGGCGATCGCGCGCGCTACGACCGATCGCGGTTACGTGTGCGAGTCGCCGCCGTAATGACACCGATGCCCAGCATAATGACCGCGACGATGATCACCGTGTGTTGCGACACGTGCATCGCGATCAGCGCCCAGGAAACGCCGCCGATCAAGATCAGCCATCCGACTAGATATATGAGCAGGGTCATCGAATTCGCTCTCTCGTTTTGCAATGCCCAAGTTTAACGGATCGTACAGCGATGGCCGCATCGATGAAACGATTGAAATCTTCGCGCGCCGCCCGTTACTGCCGGTTACACAAGCGACAGCCCGGTATCACCCGACCTGTCCGCAATAAGTACCATGTAAGCAGGTGAACTACCGTCTGCGAGCCAACTGGCTGCAGGCGAAGCGAAAGGAAAATGAAACGAATTCTGTTGTCTGCTGCGCTCGGGGTTGCAGGTGTATGCGCATCGGCCGGTGCGTTCGCGCACACCGATGTCGGCGTATATTTCGGCGTACCGGGGCCGGTGTACGAAGCGCCCCCACCCGTCTATTACGCGCCCCCGCCGCCGGTGGTCTACGAACAGCCCGCGCCCGTCTACTACGGTCCATATTATGGCGATGGCTATCGCCGGGAATGGCACGACAACGGCCGGCACCGGGGCTGGCGTCATCACCACCGCGACGACGACGATTGACCTTCAGACGATGCGGCCTTCACGGCCGCATTTCATTTCGCGGCCCATGTCGCCGCCATCTGCATCGAAACGAATCAAATCGCCTTACGAAACGGCGCACCCGACTGTTCACGCAATTCGTTGAACACGATCTTCGGCCAGGCCTTTTGCGCCACCTCGATCTCGGAGACATGCGAGGCAAGATAAGTCGGCGCGTTCGAAGCATCGAGCGCCATGCGCGCAGCGTACGCATCGGTGAACCGCCGCAACTCGCCCGCATCGTCGCATGTCACCCAACGTGACATCCGATAACGCGCCGGGAAAATGCGCACATCGACCTTGTATTCCGCCGAGAGGCGATGCGAGACCACTTCGAACTGCAGTTGCCCCACCGCCCCGAGAATCGTCGAGCCGCCGTGCGCGGGACGAAACACCTGAATCGCCCCTTCTTCGCCAAGCTGCTTGAGCGCTTCGCCAAGCTGCTTCGCACGCATCGGATCGACCACCTCGATGGTCTGAAAGATCTCGGGCGCAAAGAACGGCAAACCGACGAACTGCAGTTGCTCGCCCTCGGTCAACGTATCTCCGAGGCTCAGCGTGCCATGGTTAGGAATCCCGATGATGTCGCCGGGATAAGCCTCGCTGACCGTCTCGCGCCGCTGAGAAAGAAACGTCACGACGTTATTGGCCCGGAACGTCTTGCCCGAGCGCGTCACCTTCAACGCCATGCCGCGCTCGAAGCGCCCCGAGCACACGCGAATGAAGGCCACCCGATCGCGATGCGCCAGGTCCATATTCGCCTGGACTTTGAAAACGACACCGGTGAATTTCGGCTCGTCCGGCTGCACGGCCCGCTGCACCGCCATACGCATCGAAGGCGGCGGCGCGAGATCCACCAGCGCGTCGAGAATTTCCTTGACGCCGAAATTGTTGATGGCCGAGCCGAACAGCACCGGCGATTGGTCGCCCGCTAAAAACGCCTCGCGATCGAAAGCCGGCGTTGCCGCGCCGATCAGATCGATCTCTTCCTTCGCACGCTTCCAGGCGAAACCAAAGCGCGCTTCGCCCTGCTCCTCGCTGACGGCATGCAGCGTCTCCACCGCACCGCCCGCCGTATCCTGCCCCGCGCGAAACACACGGACCTGATCGCGTTGAATATCGTAGACGCCCTGGAAGTCCTTACCCATGCCGATCGGCCAGGTGAACGGCACCGCGGCCACACCAAGGTGCCGCTCGATTTCATCGAGCAGATCGAGCGGCTCGCGTACCTCGCGATCGAGCTTGTTGATGAACGTGACGATCGGGGTACGGCGCGCGCGGCAGACTTCGAGCAGCTTGAGCGTCTGTGCCTCGACGCCGTTCGCGCCGTCGATCACCATCACCGCGGCATCGACGGCCGTCAGCACCCGATAAGTATCTTCCGAGAAATCCTCGTGGCCCGGCGTGTCGAGCAGATTGATGACGGCGTCGCCATACTCGAACTGCATGACCGAACTCGCCACGGAAATGCCGCGCTGCTTTTCGATCTCCATCCAGTCCGAGGTCGCATAACGGCTGCTCTTGCGGCCCTTGACGGTACCCGCGATCTGAATCGCGCCCGAAAACAACAGGAGCTTTTCGGTCAGCGTGGTCTTCCCCGCATCGGGGTGGGAGATAACCGCGAACGTGCGGCGGCGCTTGAGTTCGGCGACAGACATCGTGAATGGGCAAAAAAGGGCCAGCTCGCGAGTTCGAGCGGCGCGGGGGCGATGATACACGTGTCGCGCCGAGCGCGAGCGAACCGGTGCGCGGCGCATGGACGGAAAAGCCCGCCCGGGTATGCCGGGCGGGCGCGCCGATCGATCGGCGGTGGCCGTTGAAGCCAACTAGAAACTCTGGAGTGCTAACTAAATAAAGCGGTCGCTGGCGCGGGCACGGCACTGCGCGGAGAACCGGCGCGCCGCGATTCGCTTCCATCGATTTTAAAGAACGCCACCGATTCGTTGAGTTGCTGCCCCTGGTGCTCGAGCGATTTCGACGCGGCCGCGGCTTCTTCGACGAGCGCGGCGTTTTGTTGCGTCACCTCGTCCATCTGCGTTATCGCCACATTGACCTGTTCGATGCCGCGGCTCTGTTCGTTCGATGCCGCCGCAATCTCACCCATGATGTCGGTCACGCGCGCAACTGCCTGCGTAACCTCGGCCATCGTTTCGCCGGCCTGGCTGGCGTAGACCGCGCCGTCCTTCACACGCTGCACCGATTCGCCGATGAGATCCTTGATCTCCTTGGCCGCGCTCGACGAGCGTTGCGCAAGCGAACGCACTTCGCTCGCCACCACAGCGAAGCCGCGACCTTGCTCGCCCGCACGTGCCGCTTCCACCGCCGCGTTGAGCGCAAGGATATTGGTCTGGAACGCGATTCCCTCGATGAGGCCGGTGATGTCGGCGATCTTCGTCGAGCTGCTGCTGATCTCGTTCATCGTATTGACCACCTGGCTCACGACGCCGCTGCCTTTTTCCGCGACTTCCGAGGCGTTGGCCGCAAGCGCGCTCGCTTGCTGCGCGTTATCGGCATTCTGGCGCACCGTCGAAGTCAGCTCTTCCATGCTCGCCGCCGTCTCCTGCAACGACGCAGCCTGCTGTTCCGTGCGCGAGGACAGATCCTGGTTGCCGGACGCGATCTGGCTCGAACCGGTGGCAATGCTGTCGGCGGCGGTACGGACCTGCCCGATCAGCTTCACAAGGCTCGCCTGCATTTCCCCCATCGACGCGAGCACGCTGCCCGCGGGCGCGGAGGGCGCGCCCGCGACCGGGCTCAAATCGCCTTCGGCCACGCGGCGGGTGATGCCCGACAGCGCTCCCGGCTCTGCACCGAGCGAACGCGTGAGGCTACGCGTGATCAGGAAAGCCGCGAGCACCGCTGCCGCGAAGGATACGGCACAGATGACGAACATCATGACGCGCTGAGCGAGATACTGCTCGTGTGCCGCGTCCGCCATCCGATGGCCGCGTTCACGCGTATAAGCCGTGTAGGCATTCGTCGCCTTGATCAACTGGGCAAGCAACGGACGGCACTGCGTATTCATCATCTCGACGGCTTCGGGGCGGCGTCCCGCGAGCGCGGCATCGGTAATGGCGCGTGCAACGGGGCCGTACTGCGTCTCGATGCGCACCATTTCGCCGACCAAGGCTTTCGCTTCCGGCGTCGCACTGGCAGAGGTCTCGATCGCTTCCTTGAGCTTGCCGATGCGCTGCGTCACATCGTTGTCCGCTCTTGCGACCTCGGCCTTTTCGATCTCGATGTCTTCGGGCTTCGTGACGAGGACCAGGTTGCGCGCCGCAATCGCGCGCCGATCCACGGCCGTACGCACCTCCGCGGCCAGGGTCGCGCGCGCATTGATTCCATTGACATAGGAAGAAAAGCGTTCGTCGATGGTGCCGAGCGCATTCAACGCAAAACCCGATACCAGCAGCACCATCACGGCAAGCACGCCAAACGCAGTAGTCAATTTGGCGCGCACCGTCATGTTTTTGAAATCCATTTTCCTGCTCCCGATATATCGTCTTTAGCGACACCGGCATCTTCGCGGTTTGCGCGACTAGAGCCAGTCTCAGGTGCTTTATCGGTGGAGCAGCGCAGCAACTTGACCTGCGCGGAGCACGCAAACGTTTGCCGTAGGGTTTTGGCGCATCGGGACCTTCCAGCTCGGAAACGCCCCGAGCGGGAAAGCGCCGAATAATCATATGGTCTGGACAGACGCCGCGTCGAAATGCTGCAGAAGTACGACGAATAAAATGAAATTGACGTTCATTAATGCTATTTTTCTTTTTATCGGCATTTTTCACATTTATTTATGAACGTCCAAGACAGCAAAGGCGAGTCGCCTCTGCTGTTCTCGTCGCTCAAAGCGGTCCTTCCTTCACGGCCTCGCGATACACCTCGGCCACGCGCCGCGCAATCACCGAATTGTCGAAGTTGGCCATGGCGAAGTCACGGCAACGCCGCGCATCGGGCAACTTCAGCTTGCCGGAGAGCGCGTCGGTCAGACCCTCCGCGATGGCTTCGGGTCCCGTCGAACGCAAGATGAGATCGCGCGACAAGCCAGCCACGACTTCCGGCAGTCCACCAACGGGCGTAACGAGCACGGGCGTGCCCGCGGCAAGCGATTCGACCGTGATGAGGCCGAAGCCCTCGAGCGCGACGGTGGGCACGACGCTGATCGTCGCTGCCCGATAGAGCTCGGCTAAACGGTCATCAGGCACGAAGCCCAGCAGCTTGACGTCGTTGCCCAGGCCGTGTTCGTCGATCCGGGCTTGCAGCTCGCCCGAGAGCCGGCCCTTGCCGGCGATCAGCAGCATGGCGTCGGGCCCGCGCTGCGCCTTGATGCGCGCCATCGCATCGATGAGGTCTTCCAGGCCCATGCGGCGCACGAGTCGGCGCACCGCCACGACGATCGGCCGATCCTGGGGCAATTGCAATCGGGACCGCGCCCGCGAGCGCGAGATATCGATGTCGAAACGGGCCACATCGACACAGCCGGGCACCACACGCACGCGCTCGGGCGCCACGCCGTAGCGCGAGGTCAGAATCTGTCCGAATGCCTCGGACAGCACGATGAAGCGCGTCGAACGCGCATAGACGCTGCGCTCGAGCCAATGCTTCGCGCGCTGCCCCAGTGTGGCGGCACCTTCCACGCCGCTTTCGTCAGCCCACGGCCCCTGAAAATGCGAAACCCGCGCGATGTCGCGCGCCACATCGAGCCCAGGCCACGTATAAAGCGCGAAATGCGACGAGATGACATCGGGCCGCTCGACGCTGATCGCCTGTGCGAACGCCTTGCGCGCGGCCATCAGGCGCAACGGCAACGCGAGCGCGGCCGAGCCGAAACCGCGAATCGCGCCGTCGGTATCGTGCTCGACGCGCGGGGAGCCGGCCACCATTCCGCGCACCGAAACGCCCGCGCCCGGCAAGGCGTTCACGAGCGAGTAATACATCCGATCCAGCCCCCCTTCCCGCTCGGGAAACCAGTGCATGCCGATCTGCAACGACTTGATGGCACTTTGACTCATTTCGAATCGCCCCCTTCGCTCGGCACCCAACGCGCACCCGGATGCGCATCGTCGATACCGCGCCCGGCACCGTTGCCTGCCTCGCTAGCTTTCGCCCGCAATACGCGGCGATAAATATCCATATAACGCGCCCCCATGCGGGACCATCCGAAGTCCCGCGCCACGCGGCCCGCCGCCACGCCCATCGAACAGGCCAGACGCACATCGCCCGCGAGCCGGTCCACCGCTCGAGCGAGCGCCGCGCTGTCGTCCGGATCGTCGAGCACGATGCCGCACTCGGGCGTGATGATCTCGGCACCGCCCGCCGTGCGCGCGGTCACCACGGGCAAGCTGGCCGCCATCGCTTCGAGCAACGACAGGCTCATCGCCTCATAGCGCGACGGAAACACGTACGCATCGACGCAGCGCATGAGGCCGGGCACGTCCTCGACGAAATCGAGAAAGTGCACACGGTCGGCCACGCCGAGCGCGCGCGCTTCATCCGGATACGGACTGCCCTTCACGCGCCCCGCAACGACCACCTGAACGCGCTCGGGCAACTGCTCGAGCGCGCTCAGCACGGTGCCCAGGTTCTTGCGCGGCGTACGCAAATCGCCGGCGAACAGCAACAAAAACGCATCGTCCGGCAAACCGAAGCGTTGCCGTGAGCCCGAGGCATGCTCGAACGTTTCGTTGTCCACACCGTTATGGACGACCTCGATCTTCTCGTCGGCCACGCCCGCATTGCGCAGTTCGTCGGCAACTTTTTCGGAAACGGCGGCGACCACGCTCGAACGCCGGTACGCCCGCCGCTCGAGGTGCGCGTTCAAGCGGGTATAGATGGCTTGATAGGCCGAGCGCGGGCCGCCCACGAGCCGAAACGGATAATAAGGACTCTTCAGCCAACCGCTGTGCACGAAATGCGACGTGTTGACGTCCGCTTGCGCCCAGGTGATGAAGCCGTTCACATGCAGCACGTCGTATTCGTCGCGATGCGCATCGAGCCACTTGGCGCTTTTCAGCGCGAAGAGCTGGTGCCGCAGCAAGGCACCGGGCCAGATGCGGCCGATCTCGATCGGTATCCACCGCACGCGCGGATGTTCGAGCAGCGAAGGCGCCACGTGAGAGGCGACGAGGGTCACGGCGCATCCTTCGGCGAGCGCCGCGCGCGCCACTTCGTAATTGACGCGTCCCTGGCCGTCGTTATGACGGACGGAATGCGTGACGATTGCTAATCTCATGGCGTCAATGCCTCGCTGACGAAGGAGGGGGCAAACCGCATCCTCGCATGCTGACGCTGCATCTTTCGCCAGTGCGCAGCCGCGATCAGCGACGCCATGCTCGTATAGAGCAGCAAACCGCCGGTACTGACGAGAGAATTGGTGAACACGAGCATCGCGAACATCGAGCATGCAAGTGCAAGACAGGCGGCACCGAACTTGTCGTCCTTGAGCGCGAACGACGCCCGGACGGTACGCGCCAGCAACCAGCCGATGCCGGACAAGTAGAGCAGCGTGCCGGGCCAGCCGAGCACGAATGGAATGTTCATGACGCCGCTATCGAAATTGCCGTATTTGCCGAGTTGATTGTCGGACTGCGTGAGCTTCGTCGAAGTACCGGTCGCGCCAAGCCCCATCCCGGCGATATTCGTGAATGCCGTCTCGGCGAAAGTCGCATAGAACTGGTTACGCTCGGCATAGCTGTGGTCGTCGTGCAGATTCGTGATCGTCTCCAGCCGCGCCTGCAAGCGGTCGGCAACCGGACCGATCGCCAGCAGCGGCATGGACAGACCCGCCAGCACGGCCAATCCGAGGATCGTGCGAACGCGCGTCCGGTTGCTCGACTTGGCGAGCTGGATGATGAGTGCGATCACCCAGCCTCCCCACGTCGAACGCACGAGACACAAGCCGAAGGATGCGAAGCCCGCCGCGGCGGCAGCCCAGCGCAAGCGCTGCGTCGCCGCCGGTACGAGCACGAGCGCGCCCATCATCGCGAACGCGAAAGGCCCCGACGAGTTCATCGTGCTGAACACGCGCACGCCGTAGCGGACGGGATCGCCCTCCGAGTTCATCTGCGAGCCGATCATCCACATCGCATCCCACGGCGGCATCAGAAAGAACTGAACGATGCCGTAGACGCCCATGACGAGCATGCCCCAAACGAACGTCGAGACGATGACTTGCCGGTACTGCGGAAAATCGCGGGCGTTGGCGATGATGTGCATGCCGATCAGCACCGGATACATCCAGTTCGCGAGGTCGTACGTCGCCGCGAAAAACCCGACCGACGTCATACCGACGATGTACGCATAGCCGATGCCGAGCAAGATCAGCAGCATCGGCAAACCGCGCCAGCTTCCGAGCAGACGATAGCGCCGGATCAAGACGAAACCGGAGATCATCGTCACCGCGACGGGCGCAACCTGCACGATGCTCGTGGGGGTAAATGCGCCCTTGAAGTAATCGGCAAGCCGCCGCACCTCGGGGCTCAGAAACCACATCCACCAGACGAAGCCGACGTAGCGCGCCGGACTCTTGAAATACAGCCAGAGGCCGACCGCGGTCGAGAGCGCCGGAAAGGCAAGCGTGAGCAACGCGCCCTGGTGCGCCGCGCACAGCGCGAGCGTAGCCAGCACGAGCAGCGCCTGCGGCAGCCAGTGCTTGGCGTCCGTACTGACAAAGCGCCCCGATACGCCCGGCCGGGCAGTGGCCGCGGCAAACGTCACGGCGTCACCTTGCGCGCTTCGTGCGCGCCGAGGCGTGCCGCGCGCCAACGCTCGCGCACGGTCGCGCCGTTCTTCGAAACGAGTGCGAGCAACGGATGCACGAGACCCGGGTAGACGCGCGTGCCGACGAGCGTCCACCACCACCAGGCGAGCATGCGCTGCATCGGCGGCAAATACTCGCGCAATGTCAGATGCAGGTTGTACGCGGCGTTGCAAATCGAGATCGCCGATTGCGTATGGCGCTGATCCTCGCCGATGCGCGGCGCGGGGAAATGATCGACGGCGACTTGCGGGTCGTACATCACCTTCCATCCCGCCCGCTTCACGCGCATGCTGAACGCCATGTCGTTGTGCACCTGCGCGCCCGAGCCGCGCAAGCGCTCGTCGAAGCGAATGTCGTGAATCGCCGCGCGCCGGTAGCTCATATTGACGCCCTTGAGCAGATCGACTTCCCGCGCGCCGCCTACGCCGAGATGATGATTGCCGATGATTTTGCCGGTCAGCAAAATCCGGCCGACATCCTCGCGCCTGCCGTCGAGCAGGCGGCCGCGCTCGTGCACCCAGTCGCGCCCGCCGAGCGCCCCAAGCTTGGGCTCGGCGGCGAATGCGGCCTCGATGCGCTGCAACCAGTCCCGGTGCGGCGCGGCGTCGTCGTCGGTGATTGCGATGACGTCGCCCGCCGACTTCTCGAGACCGAGATTCAGCGCCGCGACGAGTCCCTTGGCTTCGACGATCACGCATTCGAGCGGGAGCGCGCCGGTCACCCCCGGCTCCGCCAGAACGGTATGCGTGACATAGTCGTCGGGTCTCACGACGACGACGACCTGATCGGCCGGCCGCACCTGTTGCTGCAGCGCCTTGAGACACCGCGCGAGATCGTCGGGCCGGCGATAAGAGGGAACGAGCACAGTCAGCTTCATGCGTTCAGATACTCCTGGACCGCCGCATAGCCCGCGCGCGAGAAGCTGCGCGAGCGAGGCGACACTGCGTTGAAGATACCGCCCTGAACCTGCACGCCGGCCGTCGCGAGCCGCTTGAGCGACGCCGCGATATCGGACTCGGCATGCACGCCCGAGCGCAATACGACAAAAGAGGCGCCGGCATGCGCGGCGATGATCGACGCATCGGTCACGGCCAGCAGCGGCGGGGTATCGATCAGCACGACGTCATAGCGTTTGCCCAATGCGTCGAGGTAGCTGTGCAGGTTCGACGACATCAGCAGCTCGGACGGATTGGTCGGCCGCGTGCCGCTCGGGATGAAATCGAGACCCGGCACGGGCGTCTTGCGCACCGCCTCTTCAACCGAAATCTGACCGGACAGCATTTCGGACAGTCCTGCCTGCAGGCCCCCGCCAAAATACTCGTGCAGCGTGCCGCGCCGCATGTCGGCATCGATTGCCAGCACGCGCTTGCCCGAATCGGCGAACAGCACGGCGAGATTGGCGGTCATGAACGTCTTGCCGATACCGGGCGAAGGCCCGGTGAGCAACAGCACGTTGTTCTTCGACTCGACGAGCGTGAACTGCATCGAGGTGCGCAGGCTGCGCAGACTTTCGATACAACTGTCGTTCGGTCTCGCGAGCGCGAGGATCGGCCGAGCACCCTTGCGATGACGCATATACGCGGCATCGAGCCGTTCGGCCTCGGTGCTCGACGGCACGAGCCCATACAACGGCAGACCGCAGGCGCGCTCCACGCGTTCGGGATCGTCGATCCCCTTGAGCAGATTGCGGCGCATGAAGACGACACCGGTACCGGCAATGAGGCCCAGCATCGTCGCGGCGGAAAGGATCAGCGCCTTCTTCGGCTTCGTGGGATCGCCCGGACGCAATGCGGCATCGATCAGATGGACGTTGCCGCCGGTACCGACTTTTTGAACTTGCAACTCCTGTACACGGTTGAGCAGCATCTCGTAGATGTCCTCCGCCACCTTCGCATTACGCTTCAACGTGACGCCCTTCACTTCCTTGGCAGGCAGATTGCGGAACCGCGAGGAGAAACTGTCGCGATCGGCCTTGAGCCGCTCGAGCTGCTGCTGCGCCGTGATGATGGCGGGATGGCTCGGGCCGTAGCGCTGATGGAGTTGATCCAGCTGCAATTGGAGCGCGGAAATCTGCTGCTCGTACTGGAGGCTGCCTTCGAGATAGCTCTTCGCCTCGTCACTCGGGTTGATCGAGCCCGATTGCGCTTGATAGGCGCTCAGTGCGGCCTCGGAACTTTCGAGATCCGCTTTCAGGCGCGGCGCTTCGCTTTCCAGAAAGTCCAGCATCTTCACCGCGTCGGCTTGCCGCGCGCTCGTGTATTCGTGCAGATACGACTGCGCCACGGCGTTGGCGAGCTGTGCCGCGCGCTCCGGGTTCTGGTTCTGCGTCGAGATCTGGATCACGCCGGTCTGCTTGCCCTGCTCCTGCACGTCGAGCGCCAGCTGAAAGCCGCTGATCGCATCGAGGTCGTTCGAGCGTACGACGGTAAAGCGCGTGCCGGGCAGCGCCACGAGCTGCTTGACGAGCATCGTCACACCGCCGCCCGAGGCCATGCGGCCCACTTCGCCATCGAGCAGCAGATTGCCCTGCTCGTCGCGCAGCGTGTAGTGATCGCCGCCCGTCACCGTCATCGTCAGTTTTTTGCCCTCGAGCGCGGGCGTGACTTGAAGCGAATCCACGTCCGCGATCTCGCCGCCCCAGGCATAGGAAGACAGGCCGAACCAGGGCTTGCCCGGCTCCCCGGGCGAAGCGAGACGCTCGGCAATTGCGCCGAGCACGGGAAACGTCTTCGGGGTCACCGAATAGTTGAGCTTGAACTGCTCGACCACCGGCGCGACCACGCCACGGCTTTTGATGATTTCGATCTCGGCGTCGGTCGGCAGCGATGTCGATGCGCCGCCGCCCGCGGCCCCGCCGTTCGAGCTCTGCGTGAGCCCCTGCGTGACGCTGCTCGGTGCCTCGACACGCACGTGCGCATCGGCCGAATAGATCGGTTTGGCGAGAAAACAGTAAAGCGCCGCCAAGCCGATGATGGTTGCGGCAACGCCGATCAGCCAGCCGATATCGTCGAGCACGACATGCAGCAGCTGCCCGAGCACAACATCGTCCTCGTCGGATTGAAAAGCCGTCGGTAGGGGCGGTGCGATCGATTGGGCCAGAATGCTTGAGCTCGTCTTCATAGCGTCACTTCGTCAGCTGCTTCGTGAAAAAGATCGTCTGGAGTGTCGGCAGGATTTGCTGCATCACGCGGTTGAACTGCACCGCGGCGGACGTGCCGACGTAGACGACATCGAAGGGTTGCAACGGGAACTGCGTCGACAGCAACAACGCATCGGGCTGCGTCATATCGAGCCGATAGATCTCGGGTGAGTTCGGATGCGCGCGCATGCCGCGGATCACATAGATCTGGCGCGGATTCGCGTCGGTATCGAGAATGCCGCCCGCCGTCGTCAGCGAATCGGCCACCGTCAGCGAGCCGCGGATCAACTGCACCGCGGTGGGCTGCTTCACTTCGCCCATCACGAAGACCCGGCTGTCGGTGCGATCGGGAATGTTGACGATATCGCCGTCCTGCAGCATGACGTTTTGCGAAATCTCGCCGCGGTCCAGCAGGCCGTTGGCATCGAGCGAGTATGACTTCCCGCCGCGCGTCAGGCGCACGCGCTGCAAGTCGGCGTTATCGGTCGCGCCGCCCGAGCGCGTGATCGCGTCGACGAGCGTGAGCGGCACGTCGGTAATGGCCAGCGGCCCCGGCGAATGCACGTCGCCCGTGACCTGCACGCGCTGCGAGCGGTAGGCAAGCACGCGCAGATCGAGCTGCGGATTATGGATATACGGCGCGAGCGCGGCGGAAAGGCGATCGCGCACTTGCTGTGGCGTTTGCCCGGCCACGTGAATGCGACCCACGAACGGGAAGAAGATCGAACCATCCGAGGCGACGGTCTGGCCGTAAGGGTCGGCCTGTCCTGGCAGCGCTGTCGTGTAAGGCTGAGCGAGTGCGCCCGCAACCGTCTGCGTCGTGTTGCCGCCCGAGGAGAACGACGTGCCTTGCGGCGTCGTCAGCTCGGGGTGATCCCAGACCGTAATGCCGAGAATGTCCTGCGGCCCGATGTGATAGCTGTACTGCTTGAGGCTCGGGAAGTGCGATTGGGGCAGCGGCCGCGGCGTGGCCTGCTGCGCCGCGACGAGCTCGGCAATCGTCTGCGCCGTGACACGGTGGACTTCGTATGTCGGTGCAGCGCCGGTGGGCTCCTCTTCGTGCAGGTGCGAGGTGTCGAGCGCGTTGCCCGGCGCGACGGCGCAGCCGGCGACGAGCGACGCGACAAGTGCAATGGCGGTCAGGGAAAGAAGGCTACGATTCATAGATGCGCGGGCTCAAGCTCAAGCGGAATAGGCGGCGACCGAGCCGCCGGGTCGTTTCGAACGCGCCGCTGCCGCTGTGGCATCGGGGCGTCCGATGGAGTGGTATTCGATGCCTGCTTCGGCCAGGGCGAGCGGGTCGTAAAGGTTGCGCCCGTCGAAGACGACGGCTTGCTTGAGCAGACGCTTGAATGCATCGAAGTCCGGGCTCTTGAATGCCTTCCACTCCGTCAGGACGACCAGCGCATCGGAGCCGCTTACCGCGGCCATCTGGTCGTCGACGAGCGACAGGCGGCCAAGCGCCCCGGCGTCGTCGCGCAGATCGGACGCGAACGCGCGCTTCGCTTCGGTCATCGCGACCGGATCGTAAGCCACGATGCGCGCACCGCGCGCGAGCAACGCCGCGATCAACACGCGGCTCGGCGCTTCGCGCATGTCGTCGGTCTCCGGCTTGAACGCGAGCCCCCACACACCGAATGTGTGACCGGTCAGGTCTTCCCCGAAACGAGCCACGATCTTGCGCGCGAGCACCTGCTTTTGCGCGGCATTGACGGCCGATACGGCTTGCAGGATCTGCAGCGACTGCCCGCTTTCGTGCGCCGTGCGAACGAGCGCGTGCACATCTTTCGGAAAACAGGAGCCGCCGTAGCCGCAGCCGGCATACAGGAAGTGATAGCCGATGCGCGGATCGGAACCGATGCCGCGGCGCACGGCATCGATGTCGGCGCCGACGCGCTCGGCGAGGTTGGCCAGCTCGTTCATGAACGAAATGCGCGTGGCCAGCATCGCATTGGCGGCGTACTTCGTGAACTCGGCGGAGCGCACGTCCATGCTGAGCGTGCGCTCGTGATTGCGGTTGAAAGGCGCATACAGGCGCTTCATCAACTCGCGCGCGCGTTCGCCGGGCATATCGTCATCGCAGCCGATGACGATGCGATCCGGCCGCGTAAAGTCCTCGATGGCCGCGCCTTCCTTGAGAAACTCGGGATTGGAGACCACCGAAAACAGCACGTCCTCGTTGCGCAGCTTCAGTTGCTCGGCGATCGTCTCGCGCACGCGCTCGGCCGTGCCCACGGGCACCGTCGATTTGTCGACGACGACGGTGAACCCCTTCATGTATCGGCCGATGTCGCGAGCGGCTGCGAGCACGTATTGCAGATCGGCCGAGCCGTCTTCGTCGCTCGGCGTGCCGACGGCGATGAAAATCGCGTCGCCGTGCTCGATCGCGGGACGCACCTCGGTCGTAAACGACAGCCTGCCCGCCGCGCGATTGCGCGCGACGACCTCGCGCAGGCCCGGCTCGTGAATCGGCATGCCGCCCGATTCGAGGACGTCGATACGGTTCTTGTCGACGTCGAAGCAGCAGACGTCGTTACCGATGTCGGCAAGACATGCGCCTGTCACAAGACCGACGTATCCGCAGCCGATGATGGTCACGTTCATGTTTCGATGGCCTCAAGAAAAAACGAAGAAAACGTTGGACGCCACGCCGCAACTCGGCATGGCCCGATTCGGATCAATATGCGTTGCTGCCGGCAAAACCCTTCCATAGCGTGAGCACCACGATCTTGATGTCGAACCAGAACGTCCAGTTCTGGATGTAGTACAGATCTAGCTTGACGCGCCCGCTCATCTTTTCGATGCGGTCCGTCTCGCCGCGAAAACCGTGAATCTGCGCCCAGCCCGTGATGCCGGGCTTGATGCGATACCGGAACATGTAACCGTTGACGAGATCCTTGTAGAGATCGTCGTGCTCGAGTGCATGAGGACGCGGACCGACCACGGACATCTCGCCCTTGAGCACGTTGATGAACTGGGGCAGCTCATCGAGGCTCGTACGCCGCAAGAAGCGCCCGACGCGCGTGATGCGCGGATCGTGCCGCGTCGCCTGCGTCACCTTGCCTTGCACCTCCTTGTGCACCTTCATCGTCCGGAACTTGTAGATCTCGAACGTATCGCCGTCGGCGCCTAAACGCCGCTGCCGAAAGAAGACCGGCCCCGGCGAGGACAGTTTCACGAACATCGCGATCACGAGCATGAGCGGCGCGAGAACGATCAGCGCAGCCAGCGCGAACATCCGGTCGAAGACGAGCTTCGGCCACGCACGCACATCGCCGAGCGGCGAGGCCGCCAGGTTGATGGCCGGCACGCCGAGCAAATCGACGACCTCCTGGTTCAGCAACGTGAGGCTGCTCACGTCGGGAATGAACCGGATGTTCACGAACTCGTGCTTCAACGCCGTGACGATTCGATGGATGGTCGGCTCCCGCGACATCGGCAACGCCAGCCAAAGCTCACGCACCTCTTTGCGCTTCACGAGCTCGATGAGCTCGTCGAAGTCGTACTTGAGCGGCACGCCGGCCATGGTGCGCCCGGCTTGCGCGCGATGCAGCTCATCGGGCTCGTCGTCGAAAACGCAAACGGGTGCGAAACCCGCCTCGGGCCGGGCCTTCATACGCTCGATGAGAAACGTCGCGTAAGGCCCCTTGCCGACGATCGCAACGGACTTCAGGTTGAACCCCTGCCGGCGCAGACGCTTCAGCGTCGTATAAACCAGCGCTTTCATCGCCAACAGCAAAGCGACCGTCGTGCATGCCCAAAAGGCAAGCCACGAACGCGACAGCGCGTCCACACGATGCACGCTGAAGCTCATCAGCACGCCGGTCGCTTCCACGATCAGCCACGCGAGCGCCGTGCGCCACAACAGATCGTTGAGCGGCTTGCCGCGCCACGAACGATAAATTCCGAGCGCCGGAAACAAGACGACGACGAGCATGTCGTCGAACGCCATGGCGATGCTCTGCGTGTCGCTGAGCCACACCGGGTGCCCTGCATGCAGCGCGGCGGCGGCGAACGCGCCCAGGCTCGCCAACGCCACATCGATCATCCGGGAGAGAAGGCCCAGCATCGCAACACCTCGATTTCAGCCGTGTATTCATGGGCATCCATCAAGCGCTATCAAAAAGAACTGGGCAAGCAGACGAATATTCAAAAATATTTCAGAGGGGTTTTCCGGATTATTTTTTGATTTTTTTATTGATCGCACTGCGGCAGTCGTCATATTTCGATGGCCAACCGCCCTGCGACGCCGTCAGAACGTGCGCCTCCCTCCCTTTTTATCACCGGCTACCGCTCGTTTTCCGCCGACCCGCCGGCCCACGCCCGCGTTTTATTGTCGATTTCTTGCTGCCACACTTGACTCATCGAATTCACCTCAAGTGGAGGCTCAAATGACCACGCCGATCGCCACCGTCGATGCAGATACAGCGGCCGCCCCGGTGATACGAGCTGTGCCGCCATCGCCGATGGCGCATACGCGGTTCAAGATTCAACCCGTCATTCTGGCCGGGGGCTCGGGCACCCGTTTGTGGCCCATGTCGCGCGAGCAATATCCCAAGCAATTGATCGAGCTGCTTGGAGACGAATCGCTGCTGCAATCGACGGCGCACCGCCTCGACGGCCTCGAATCGGACTTCGCCCTTTCCGATCGGATCATGGTCGTGTGCGGTGACGATCATCGCTTCACCACCGCCGATCAACTAAGCGCGCGCGGCGTCAATGCGCGTATCGTGCTCGAACCGCTCGGCCGCGACACCGCACCCGCACTGACCATCGCGGCACTCGATGCCCTCGCGCAAGCCGACGAAAATGCCGATGCGTTGATCGTCGCCATGCCGGCCGACCATGCCATTGCCGATCCCGAGAGCTTTCGCCGTGCCATCGCAAGCGCCGTGCGCTATGCGGCCAGGGGCATGGTTGCGACGCTCGGCATCGTGCCGACTGCCGCGGAGACCGGCTACGGCTACCTGCGACTCGGCGAGCCGATCGAAGACGACGCCGAGGCAAATACGCAAGGCCTTGCCGCGCGCACGCTCGCCCGCTTCGTCGAGAAGCCCGATCTCGAGCTCGCCGAACGGTACGTCGCCTCGGGCGAGTATTGGTGGAACAGCGGGATCTTCGTCGTGCGCGCCTCCACCTGGCTGCACGCACTGGCCCGGTTCGAGCCTGCCATCTACGAAGCGTGCGCGCATGCGCATGCGCGCGGCCGCCTGGACGGGGAGTTCTTCCGCCTCGATCGCGACGCGTTCGCCGCGTCGCCTTCCAATTCCATCGACTATGCCGTCATGGAGCGCCTCGCCGCCGACGCGACGTTGCCGCGCGGCGTAGCCGTGCCGCTTGCAGCCGGATGGTCGGACGTCGGCTCCTGGAGCGCACTCTGGCAGATCCTGCCCAAGGACGACAGCGGCAACGTGAGCCGCGGCCGCGTCCTTTTCGAAGACTCGCAAGAAACGCTCGCTCACTCCGAAGGCAGACTCGTCGCGTGCGTCGGCACGCGCGACCTCATCGTCGTCGAGACCGCGGATGCGGTGCTCGTCGCGGACAAATCGCATGTGCAGGACGTCAAAAAAGTCGTTTCGCGGCTTCGCGCCGAAAGCGGCACAGAAGCGTCCGTCCACCGCAAAGTGCATCGCCCCTGGGGTTACTACGATTCCATCGATGCGGGCGAACGCTTCCAGGTCAAGCGCATCGTCGTGAAGCCCGGCGCGCAACTGTCGCTGCAGATGCATCACCATCGCGCCGAGCACTGGATCGTCGTACGCGGGACCGCCCGCGTCACGCGCGACGGCGAATCGTTCCTGCTTTCGGAGAACGAATCGACGTATATCCCGCTCGGCACGACGCACCGCCTCGAAAATCCCGGGAAGGTACCGCTCGAGATCATCGAAGTACAATCGGGCGCTTACCTCGGCGAAGACGACATCGTCCGTTTCGACGATACGTACGGACGCCAATAACGTCACCCGCGGCGGGCGGCAAACCCGCACAAAAAGGCGGGCCAGCGATGGCCCGCTTTCCTTTTGACGGCCTCCTGACGGCTCCCACCGCGCTGCCTTCAGCCCGGCGCGTCCCGGGCTGCATTCGCTCGCACTTATCCCCGATAGTTGACGACAGGCGTCAGCAGGTCCAAATGCCCTTCAGGGTAAGGCAGCCAGTCGAGCGCGCGGCGCCCGACGGCCGAGTCGAGCCTGCGTGCAATGGATGGAGCGATGGCCGACAGCGGCGCGGGCAGAGGTCTTGCGGCGGCGTCCTTGGCTTCGCCACGCTGATCGGGATCGCCGCACGGTGAGGGATCGAGTGCATCCTCGCTCGATGCGGCCGCCTCGGCAGCGCTGGCCGCCACGGAGGCGCTCGATTGGCGATCGATCCAGTCGCGCGCCCATTCGAGCGCATGACGTTCCGCGCGCTCGTGATCCTCGAAGCGAGGGCCGATCAGCCCCGAGCGCTCGATCCGCTTGCCGTCCTTGGCGATTTCGGCCGAGGCACGATAGGCGGGCGGCGTTTGTCGCGTCACAGGCTGTGCCATCGCGCGGATGGTATAGCCGCAGTAGTCGTGCGTGCGCTCATGCACTTCGCTCGCGCTGAACGAGGGTAGGCCCAGCGACCTGCGCTCATGCATGGCACGCAAGGCATCGCCGGCTGTCTGCAAGGGCCGCGAAGCGGCGACCGGCAGATCGCCCGCGCGCTGCGTGCAACTGCCTGCGTTCTGCCACGATTCGGGGTTGGTCCAGAACACGCCGCGCAAGCGAGGCGACTCCTGCGCCGGCTCAGGCTTGGGCTCGGGCAAGACAGTCGCCTGCGGCTGCGGCACATAGGCGAATGCGCGCCCCCCTTCGGAGAGAATCGAGACCATCTCGAACAAAGTGCCGTCGGCGAGCCACTCATCGAAGCGGCGCCGGCACGTCGGCCCTGACGGATAGCGTGCCGGCAGCTTCGACCAGCGCTCCCCCGTCGTAAGAATCCACAATACCGCGTTCGCCACTACGCGGGTCTCGGCGCGAGG
This sequence comes from Trinickia sp., assembly GCF_057351765.1. NCBI lineage: Bacteria > Pseudomonadati > Pseudomonadota > Betaproteobacteria > Burkholderiales > Burkholderiaceae > Trinickia > Trinickia sp. The sequence goes on from NZ_JBMRBK010000040.1 coordinate 152,667, forward strand.
CCTGCCGCGTCGATGCGGGTGAACAGGTTCGTCGGCCGCCAGCGCGGAAATACGCGCCCACTCGTCGTCGTTCAACTCTTCAAAATACATATTCTTCTCCACGCAGCCTGGCCCGGCTGCGACGCTCGGCTCATGCGAACGATCATTCACAAGAGCCGCGGGTTGCACAAAATGATTGTTATTTTGGCTATAACGACCAAATCCGCACTGGTAAAGTGCGAATTTGCCCTCCGGTGAAGCGCAAGAGGGGGTCTCGCTCGTGCGTGGGAAAGGAGTGCAGAAAGCGTACCATCGATGCCTGCACCCTCACTTGAATGCAAAGCTGAATCGATGCTATTCCGGGTTTCGATGATCCATACCGGGCACGCTGCTGCCAGCCCGCAACTCATCAAAGAGTCGCTATCTTAGAATATTTTTGCGACTGCGCAAACGCATAATGCATGGCGATTACAAAAAAAACCAATTGTCGCATCTCATGCAATTTGCTTAGCCTCCATACGCAAATTCGTCATCTACCCAATCGGAATAAATTTCATCATTCGAGTCGGCATTATTTGCGGATTGCCGAGCAGACGTGGCCCGCGGCTGGCGCCGGCGAGCCGTCTTGATTCAGGTCAGATCGCCCGCCAGGGAAGCGGCGACGCGTGATTCGATGCGGGCAACAGGGCTGGGATACGCGGGATGGTCGCATCCGGCCGATAGTCCCGCACCGTTGCGCAGGCGCTCCTTCATCGATGCGGTGAACTCGAATCGCAGAAAATGGACCGCCGAGGTCTTTTCATCATTGGCTCGATCCATGTCTTCGTCCGCTATGGCATAGACGCGCGGTTCCCCGTCGACCTCCAGAAACACGTGTGTTTCGATGCCCATGAGCCGCTTCAACGCGGCCCGCCGCTCCACCTCGTTCTCGTATTCGATCTGCATTGTAGCTTTCAAATTACTTCCATCTGGAACAAGAGGTAAATAGGCTTCCAATTCCCCTCGAATTCCCTCCTCATCGAAAATCTTCTCGATGTGTAACATTTCATGAATCTGGTAGCGAATTGTTAATTCGTCCTCGAATATCAAGGTCAAATGATTGCCGATGCGAACCATTCGCTGCTTTTTATGTTCGATCACTTCGTCGCGCATCGACTTGCGTGCTTTTGCGTAGGCTTCGAGCGTCATCAGCGATTCTCTGGAAATAGTCATCGGCCAATTCCTTGCAAGAAAAGAAAGCACAGTCGTTTAAATGTCATATGCCTTACGCAGCAGCGTGAGCGGATGGGCCAGCGGCGCGCTGCCCAGTCCCGCCTCCTCGATGCCCTGCGCGATATGGTGCCCCGCCAGTTGGCAGTCCGAGGCAATGAAGGCCGGTTGAGGCTCCGCCATCGCCTTGAACACCGGGGCGCCGATTTTCATGGCCATGCGATGGAATTCCTTTTTGACGCCGAACGTGCCGGCATGCCCCGAGCAGCGTTCGACGATCTTGACCTCCGTGTCGGGCACGAGCGAGAGGGTGTCGTAAGTTTTACGTCCCAAGTTCTGTACGCGTCCGTGACAGGGCACGTGGTAGGAAATCTTACCGAGCGCGCGCTTGAAGTCGGTCTTCAGCAAACCGTCGCGGTGGCGCGACACGAAGTACTCGAATGGATCCCAAAATGCATCGCTGACCGCGCGAACGTCTTCGTCCTCCGGAAACATCAGCGGCAACTCGTGCTTGTACATGAGCACGCAGCTCGGAATCGCGGCCATGATGGCATAGCCGTCGCGCGCATATCGCGTGAGCACGGGAATGTTCTTCGCCTTCTTCGCGGCCACGCCTTCGAGGTTGCCTTGCTCCAGTAACGGCATGCCGCAGCACGCTTCGCTTGCCACCAGCACATAGGGAATGTCGTTGTGCGCAAGCAGCGCCAACAGATCGTGGCCGATCCCCGGCTCGTTGAAGTTCACATAGCAGGTTGCATAGATCGCCACCTTGCCGGGCGTGCGTTCTCCGTCACGCACCGCGGTGCTGGGCGAAGGCTTGGCCGCGCCGCGAAACTTGCGCGGGGCGAATTCAGGCAGCCAGGCGTTCTTGTCGACGCCGAGCGCTGATTCGAGCAGGCCGCGCGCGGGCTTCGACCGGTTCACGGCGTTCACTGTCTGGGTCACCACGGGAATACCCGCGAAGTGGCCGAGCGCGTCCGTGCTCGAGAGCACTTTGTCGCGCAACGGCACTTCTCCCTTTTTGAACTTGGCTGCTTTCGCACGCAGCATCAGATGCGGGAAATCCACGTTCCACGGATGGGGCGGCACGTACGGACACTTCGTCATGTAGCAGAGGTCGCACAGATAGCACTGATCGACCACTTTCGAGTAGGACTGACGATCGACGTCGTGGGCTTCGCCCGAGTCGGTTTCGTCCACGAGATCGAACAGCGTCGGAAAGGCGCCGCACAACGACACACAGCGGCGACATCCCGCGCAGATATCGAAAACCCGCGCCAACTCCTTGTCGATCGCATCCGGATCGTAGAACGCTTCCGATTGCCAATCGAGCGGGTGTCGAATCGGCGCCTCCAGACTGCCTTCTTTATGCGGCATGAGGGCATGCTCCCCAGTTCTGCTGACGGTCTCCGGCACACGCGCAGTGCAAGGCGCGACGTACCGGCTCGAGCCGCGCGCCGCCGGAGGCTTGTGCGCCGCGCCGCGGCGTTCGCGGCGCGCGCATCGCTGCGGCCCGGTTCAGTCGGTGAGCGCTTCGAGCGCCTTCGTGTAGCGATTGGCGTGGCTGCGTTCAGCCTTGGCCAGCGTTTCGAACCAATTGGCGATTTCGTCGAAGCCTTCGTCGCGGGCCATCTTCGCCATGCCCGGATACATGTCGGTGTACTCGTGGGTTTCGCCGGCAATCGCCGCTTGCAGGTTTTGCCGCGAAGTGCCGAACGGCAGGCCCGTGGCCGGATCGCCGACCGCCTCCAGGTATTCGAGGTGGCCGTGCGCGTGGCCCGTCTCGCCCTCCGCCGTCGAGCGGAACAGCGCAGCAACATCGTTTTGGCCTTCCACATCCGCTTTGGCCGCGAAATACAGATACCGGCGGTTCGCCTGCGACTCGCCCGCGAATGCGGCCTTCAGATTCTCTTCCGTTTTGGAGCCTTTCAACTGTCCCATCTGAATCTCCTGGTGGACCGGCAAACGCGGCGCAGCCGGGCGTTGCCGAAGTCTTGTACTGTAGGTAGGGAAACGGCGCGCACCACGACGCCCGCGAGCCGGACGCCGCTCTTTAAATCTAGGCGCTGGACGGGCCCATCCCCCAATTGGCATTTTCTATGCGGGCGATAGGCGTTGCCGCATCGCGGTCGTCAGCAAAGCGCGACCGCCGCGGCACGCGCGGCAACCGGCTCGGATCCAACCGGCGCTTCGTCTGGGGATTGCCCGATCGGCGGGCCTAATGGGTATCGGCCACCGTCTCCGGCGCCTGCGCCACCGCTTCCTTGAGCGCGTCGAGAAACGACGTGCGCCACCAATGCACGTCGTATTGACGGATCGTCGTCATCAGCGCCGAATGCCGCTCGATGCGCTCGCCGAGCGGCATCGTGAGCGCGCGTTCGATCGCCTGCGCGGTACCTTGCGAATCGTAGGGATTCACGAGCAGCGCCTCTTTCAGTTGCTCGGCCGCCCCGGCAAAGCGCGAAAGCACGAGCACGCCCGGGTCGGCGGGGTCTTGCGCGGCAAGGAACTCCTTCGCGACGAGATTCATGCCGTCGCGCAGCGGCGTGACGAGCGCCACGTGCGCGGCGCGATAAACGCCCGGCAGCCGCCTGCGCGCAACGTTGCGGTGAATGTAGCGCACCGGCATCCAATCGAGCTCGCCATAGTCGCCGTTGATGGCGCCGCACAGGCTGTCCATCTCGCGACGCAGGTGGTCATAGGCGCCGAGATCTTCGCGGCTCGGTGCGGCGATCTGAATCAGCGTCGCACGCTTACGGTTCTCCGGATAGTGCTCGAGAAGATAACGAAATGCCTGGATGCGTTGCGGCAACCCCTTCGAGTAGTCGAGACGGTCGACGCCGATCAGCAACTGGCGGCGCGAGTACTCCTCCCGCATGCGGGCGAACATATCGAGGCCTTCACGCGCATCCGCGAGCGATGCGAACTCGCCGACGTCCATGCCGATCGGGAATGCACCGACCCGCAACGTGCGATTGAAAGCGCGCAAATAGCCGTCGGGCCGCCACTTCGCGCCCGCTTCCGTTTCGGCATAACGCACGAGGTGCATCATGTCCGATTCCGTTTGCAGACCGACGAGATCGTAGGCGAACAGCGAGCGCATCAGCCATTCGTGCTCCGGAATGGCCGCCATGATGAGCGGCGGCGGCACGGGGATATGCAGGAAAAAGCCGATCGGATTCGTGCATCCCATTGCGCGTAACTCCGCGGCAAGCGGGATCAGGTGGTAATCGTGGACCCAGATGACGTCGCTCGGCTTGAGCAGCGGAAAGATGCGCTGAGCGAAGAGCTGATTGACGCGGCGATAGCCGGTTCCAAAGCGGACGTCGAACTGCGCGAGGTCGAGCCGGTTATGGAAGACCGGCCACAGCACGTTGTTCGAGTAGCCGAGGTAATACGTTTCGTAGTCCTGCTGACTGAGATCGACCGTTGCGAGCTGTACTTTGCCGACAGTCTGCGTATGCACGCCGCTGTGGCTGGCGACGCCCGGTGCATCGGTGAACGTCTTGCCGCTCCATCCGAACCACACGCCACCCGTTTGCTGCAAGCCGTCCTTGATCGCAACAGCAAGTCCGCCGGCCGCGGCCTTACGCGGATCCGCAACACGATTCGAAACTATGACTAGGCGACTCACTAAGGCTCCTTTGAAAAAGCGGGGAGTTGTTTTAGGTGAGCGGCTATGTTGTTGGTATTGCCGCGAGAGGTCTTCTGGTCGTAGTTATCGTTATTCGTTTTGTTGTGCTGGCGATGGCTGCCGATGCGCGCTAAATCCGCATCACCCGCCGCGTAACCAGCCGCACACCCGCCGCGTACATTGAGGTGCCTGGCGGCATGCGCATCCAGCTTTATCTCGAAATTAAGCATGTAATGCTAACACATGCACCTGGCGGGAGCCATCCTTGCGGCGAATCGCAGTTTGCGCCCCTCGTCATGCCTCGGCGCGATTGGCCGTAACGAAGCTTGCGCAACATGGAACCAGAACGAGCAATCCAACCAACCACCAGAACGCGCTCGGCAGTCCGATGCTCTTCGCGATGAAGCCCATGCCGGCGGGGCCGGCAAGAATGCCGGCGTAGCCCGTGGTCGTGATCGCGGCAACAGCCAACGCCGTCGGCATCGAGCGCTGCGAGCCCGCTCGGCGAAACAACACCGGAACGATGTTCGAGGCACCGAGCCCGATCAGTAAAAAGCCGCCCATCGCCACCACCGCGATCGGAGCCGTCAACAAAACAGCAAACCCGGCAATCGCGAGCAATCCTCCCCAGAACATCGTCGATCGATCGCCGACGCGTGCGGTGACGGCATCGCCGCCGAAACGTCCGGCCGTCATCGCGATGGAGAACAGCATGTAGCCCAGCCCGCCCTGCGCTGCGCTGACGAGCCCCTTGCTCGTGATCAGCAGGGCGCTCCAATCGAGCAGTGCGCCTTCGGCAAGGAACGTCACAGCGGCGAGCGCGGCGAGCAGCAGCACGATACCGCGCGGCATGGCGAAGAGCGGTCCCTCGGCGCTCGGAGCGGCATTCAGCAGTCTGGGCCTGGCAAGAAGGACGGCACCCAGCATCGCTGCCGAGCACAGCAGCGTACTGGCGAGCGCACCGAGGCGAATCGACAGCAAGAACGTCATGACCATCGAGCCCGCGAATCCACCTACGCTGAACAGCGCGTGAAACCCCGACATCAATGGCCGGGCCGCCGCACGCTCGACTTCCACGGCATGAATGTTCATCGCGACATCCAACGAGCCGAGGGAGGCACCGAACGCGAATAGGGCGATGCCAAGCGCAAGCGGCGTGTTGACGAGCGTCAGGACCGGCAAGAGCAGAACCAGCCCGATTCCCCCCGCGACGATCACCGGCCGGCTGCCGTACCGCGCGCTGATCGCACCTGTGGCAATCATCGCGACGACCGATCCCAAGCCGATACACAGCAACAACACGCCGAGCACGGCGTCGTCGACGCCCAGCCTCAGCTTCGCAAACGGCACGAGCGGCGCCCAGCACGCTACGCCGAAGCCGGCCACAAAAAACGCAAGGCGCGTGGCGAGCCGGGTGGCGGGCCGGTCCGACGAGATGTCTTCGATTTTCAAAGCGGGCCCTCGGTGCATGCGTGGCCGAGTACGGGCGCTGCCGCCGCGACGATGGAGGCGCCCGCCTCCGCCAACGCCAAGCGATGCGTGCGGGGCAATTCGTGCTCGACGATGAAACAGTCGATTTCCTCGATTGCCGCGACCCGGTATGGCGAGCGGGTGTCGAGTTTCTCGTTCGTTGAAAGGACTGCGCTGTGTTCGCTTACCGCAAGGACAGCGCGCTTGAATGCGGCATCGGCCATGTCGAATACGCTGATGCCGCCCTTCGGGGAGACCGCGCAGGCCCCGAGAAAACAGCGGTCGATATTCATGCGGGCGACGCTTTGCAACGCGCTTGCATCGACACATCCGCCCACGACCGGATCGACCGTTCCGCCGATCATCACGAGCTGCAAATCGGATCGCCGCAGCGCGGCAGCGGCGATATCGATGGAATTCGTTGCGACAGTGAGCCCGAAGTCTTCGGGCAGGTAGCCGACCAGTGCGAGATTGGTGCTGCTGCTGTCGAGGAACAGGAACTCCCCTCTTTGAATCGACGGTACCGCGGCCCGCGCCAATGCCTGCTTGCGCTCGCTCGCCTCATCGATGCGCGCGGCCATTGGCCGGGACGCCGGCGTGACCGGCAACGCGCCGCCATAGACGCGGCGGCAAAGGCCTTGCGCCGCAAGCGCCCGCAGGTCGCGGCGTATGGCATCTTCGGAAACGCCGAATTCGGCTGCCAGTACGGCGGCGACGACGGACTGGCCATCGGCCAGCCGGCCGGCAATCGAATCGCGGCGCGCGAGTGGGAGTTCTTCGTTCATGCGCGAAATCATAACGTGCATAAACGAGAATGTAAACGTGCAACAACGTGCACTAGCGCGAACACCAAGCGCGCCGATCGGCCCCTCGTCGGGGCACGGCAGGTTCGACTATGGGATAACCGACGAGCGCCGGCGGCGCCTCAGCTGGTGTGCTGCCGTTCCTGCATGGCCGCTTGCATCCCACGCTGTATCGCCTCGGGGTCGAGATCGCGTACGTGCGATGCGATATGCCAACGGTGACCGAACGGGTCCTCGACGAAGCCCCAACGGTCGCCCCAGAACATGTCGGCCAACGGCATGACGACGGTCGCACCGGCCGCCACCGCGCGCTCGAAGGCCGCGTCGGCGTTTTCGACATACAAATAGAGACTCACCGGCGTGCCCTTGAGCGCTTTCGGGCCGAGCGAGCCGCACTCCGCGGACTCGTCCGTCAGCATGACCACGGAATTGCCGATCTTGATTTGCGCATGGCCGATGTGGCCGTCGGTGGTCAGCATGCGAAACAGTTCAACGGCGCCGAAAGCCCGCTTGTAGAAATCGATCGCGTCGGCAGCGCCTGCGCAAACGATCTGCGGCGTCAGCGAATGCATGCCTTCGGGAATGGGTTTGACGGAAGAGGTCGACATGACGGCTTGCTCCTATAAGTTGTTCGTAAAAGTGAGCGCGGCCAGGAAGGCTTCGTTTTCGCCGGCTCTATCCGCACGACGAACGACGCGAACCGAAATCGACATCGACCTGCATTTTTTTCGCTATCGCCCCACCTTCGCGATATGAAGCAGATTTGCCGTGCCCGATTCGCCGAACGGCAAACCGGCGGCAATGGCGATCGAATCGCCGTCGCGCGCGAAGCCGGCGCCGCGCGCCGCCTCGCAAGCCAACGCGATCATGTCGTCCACATCGTGCGCGTTGCGGTAAGGCATCGAGTGAATGCCCCAAACGAGCGCAAGCCGGCGCGCCACCTGCAACGAAGGTGTGAGTGCGATGATCGCGCTCGGGGCGCGCTCGCGCGCGGCACGAACGCTCGTGAAACCCGAAAGCGTATAGGTCACCGTCACCGCCGGCCCGATCAGTTGCACGATCGTGCGCAACGCGCAGCAAATGGCGTCGGCCGTCGTCGATTGCGCGGGCGTATGCGACGCGTCGATGCCCAGCCGGTAGCCGGGATCGCGCTCCACCCGCTCGATGATGCGATTCATCATCGCGACGGCTTCGAGCGGGAACTTGCCGCTCGCGGATTCGGCGGACAGCATGACGGCATCGCTGCCTTCGTAGATCGCGCCGGCGACATCCGACGTCTCGGCGCGCGTCGGCACGGGCGAATTCGTCATCGATTCGAGCATTTGCGTGGCCACGACGACCGCCTTTCCCGCCGCCCGGCACGCGCCGACGATGCGCCGCTGCAGTTCGGGAATCTGCTCGGCCGGCAATTCGACACCGAGATCGCCGCGGGCGACCATGATGCCGTCGCAGCGCGCGACGATGGCCTCGAGATGATCGATCGCAAGCGGTTTTTCGAGCTTGGCCATGATCCACGCGCGATCGCCGATCAGCGCGCGCGCTTCGTCGATATCCTCGGGCCGCTGCACGAACGACAATGCCACCCAATCGACGCCATGCTCGAGGCCGAACGCCAGATCCTCGCGGTCCTTTGCGGTCAGCGCGGAAATGGGCAGCATGACGGCCGGCACGTTCACGCCTTTGCGATCGGAGATGCGTCCGCCCACCACCACGCGGGTTTCGGCGTAATCCGGGCCTTTCGATTCGACCGAAAGACGGATCTTGCCGTCGTCGAGCAGCAGTTCGGAACCGGGCTCGATCGCTTCGAAAATCTCCCGGTGCATGAGCGGCGCGCGGCGGTTCGTGCCGGCGGCCGGATTCATGTCGAGGCGAAACGGCTCTCCCGCCAGGAGCTCGGCGCTCCCTCCTTCGAACGTGCCGAGCCGCAGCTTCGGTCCTTGCAGATCGAGCAGCACGCCGATCGGGCGCCCGCTTTCGCGCTCGAGCGCGCGGATGGCCGTGAGCCGCTGCAAATGGTCGCTTTGGGTTCCGTGGCTGAAGTTCAAGCGGAAAACGTCGACGCCGGCGTCGAACAGTTGCCGGATGACCTGCGGATCGGAACTCGACGGCCCGAGCGTGGCGATGATCTTTGCGTTGCGTTGCCGCTTCATTCCCGTGTCTCCCGTGTCCTGGATTCGATGGCCGCCATTAGAGTCGGCGCCAAAGTATCCCACTTTAGTGCTGCTCAAGAGTTTCGATAAGACCACCACAAGTCGCCTGACTCGATACTCGATGTATCGAATTCACGGCTCTCCCACCACCCGTCCCGACGAATTACCAGCGCTTCCTCACCGAGGATGATCTCGTCAACGCTTCGAAGGAAGTGGTGGCAACGCTCATGCCCCCGCTCGACCCGTCCGTAATCGCACCCATTGCGACGTGCAAGTCGACGTGCGACAGTTGCGGGTTGTTTCGATTGCCGCCGCAGCGACAAGTCGGCAAAGCAAGACATTCGAAAACGAACTGCAAAATAAACAAAGAGGCGCAAATGTCCAATCAGAAATCGGCTGAAATAGCAGCACGCTTCGATCGCCTGCCGCCGTCGCGGACCGTCTGGACGATGGTCATTCTGATCTCGCTCGGCGGCATCTTCGAGTTCTACGATCTGTTCTTCACCGGCTACGTCGCGCCAGGGATGGTCCAGGCCGGTCTCTTCAAGCCCGAATCGCTCGGCTTTTTCGCGGCGCTCGCGCCCATCGCCGTGGCCGGCTTCGGCACATTCGTCTTCGCTACGTTCGCAGGACTCTGGATCGGCGCGCTCGTGTTCGGCTTCGTCGCCGATCGCCTCGGGCGCCGGTTCATCTTTACGTGGTCGCTCATCTGGTACGTGATCTGCACGGCGATCATGGCATTCCAGCATTCCGGCCTTGCCATCAATCTCTGGCGCTTCGCCGCGGGCATCGGTATCGGCGTGGAACTCGTAACCATCGACTCCTACATCTCCGAGCTCATCCCCAGCGGCGAGCGCGGCCGCGCCTATGCGGTCAATCAGTTCATCACCTTTTGCGCGGTGCCCGTCGTGGCATTTCTCGCCTTCATCCTCAAAGACACGCACCCACTGGGGCTCGAGTACTGGCGCGTCGTCATCCTGATCGGCACGCTCGGCGCGATCGCCGTCTGGATCATCCGCCGCAACGTTCCCGAAAGCCCGCGCTGGCTCGCGCGCCAAGGCCGTCTGGACGAGGCCGAGCGCATCGTCGCCGATATCGAACGCCGCGTCGCCGCGGAAAAGGGCATCGCGCTGCCGGCTCCGCAATCGATCTCGGCCGAAATGGAAGGCCGCGGCTCGATCGCCGAAATTTTCGGTCCGCTCTATCGGAAGCGCACGCTCATCCTGTCGATCTTCAACATGGCGCAGGTCATCGGCTTTTACGGCTTCGCCGCCTGGGTGCCGACGCTACTGATCCATCGCGGCGTGCACGTGACCGCCAGCCTCGGCTACGCCTTCGTGATCGCCATCGCCAATCCGTTCGGCCCCCTGCTCGGCACGTTCTTCGCCGATAAGCTCGAACGCAAGACGCAAATCTGCGGCGGCCTGCTCATCATGGGCATCGTCATCGCGCTCTTTTCGCAAGCCTCGGAACCGGCCGTCCTCATCGTGCTCGGCGTGGTATTCACGCTCGCCGCGAACGTCATGTCGTATGCCTACCACGGCTATCAGGCGGAACTCTTCCCGACTCGCATCCGAGCGCGCGCCGTCGGCTTCGTCTATTCGTGGAGCCGAATCGCCGCGGCGTTTGCAGGCCTGGCCATCGGCGTTTTGCTTCACAACTATGGCGTGCCCGGCGTGGCGACGTTCATCGGTGCGTCGATGGTCGTGGGCATCTGCATGATCCTGCTTGGGCCGTCCACCAAGGGACGCTCGCTCGAATCGATCAGCCACTGAAACAAAACACGCGCGGCCGATGCGCGCGCTGCCCGACAGGCGTACCCTTATCGCCAGGTGCCAGCGTGGCATTCCACGCCCCGCCGGCTTGCGAGGGAGGGTACTCATGAAGACGATCGTCCGGACCGGCGTGCATATCGAAGGCATTCACTGGACCGCCGAATACCTGGAAACGACGCATGAAATCCGCGTCTTCCGTGAAGGCGCCGAAGTCGGTGTCTACGATGCGCCGCCCACGCTGTTCGGCGAAGAAGCCGATGCGGGCTCGAAGAGCGTGGCAGATCATCGCGCCCTGGACGCCGCGTTGCGCGCCTATCTGATGCGCTTCATTGCGGACCACGACGCCGAGGAGTAAGCCCGCCGCGCGGCCCTGGCCCAACCAGCGCTCACGGCGACGGTAAGCGCAGAAAGTCGAGTACCGTCTGCGTCAAAGCGGATGCCTGTTCCACGTTGGGCAAATGCAGCGCCTCGAATGCGACGTGGCGTGCACCGGGAATGCGCGCCGCCAACGCCCTGCCTTCATCGACCGGAAAGCCAGCGTCGTGCGTACCGCTCACGATGAGCGTCGGCGCCGCGATGCGCCCCACTTCCTGCGATAAATCCGTATCCGCGACCGCCGCGCAACTCGCGATGTACCCTTGCGTGTCCGTGTGCCGCACGACATCGCGAATCGCCTCCGCAACGAGGGGCTCGCGCGCACGAAACGCCGCGCTGAGCCAACGTTCGACCGACGCACTCGCCAGCGCGGGCATTCCGCCGCCTTGCGCCTGCTCCATGCGCTCGAGCCAGGTCTCCCGAGGCGCCAGATTGCGAGGCAGTGCGCTGATATCGACGAGCCGTCCGACGCGTTGTCCATGGCGCGCCGCCAGTGCCATGGCCGTCACGCCGCCCAGCGATATCCCGCATACATGTGCCTGATCGATCGCAAGCGCATCCATGAGCGCCAGGACATCCGCGCTCAGCTGCTCGATCGTGTACGGGCCCGGCGGCACACTCGAACGGCCATGCCCGCGCGCGTCGTAGCGCAGCACCCGGAAATGCCTCGCGAACGCGCCGATCTGCGGCGACCATAACGAAACGTCGGTGCCCAGGGCGTTCGACAACACCAGCCACGGCGCTCGTGCGTCGGCCGGGCCGTCGATCCGATAGCAGAGGCTGACTCCATTGACAGTGGCAAAGGGCATGAGCGTGAGGCCTCCATGGCGAAAGCCCTATTGTGCTACAGCTCCCATGGCGGTCGCAGCGCACGCGGCCGCCCGTAAAACCCCTCCCCCCGATTCTCGCGAAAACATGGAACAATGCCGCGCATGGGTGCGCGACTTGCACAATGCCGCACAGGATGTCCTACAACGACCAACCGGGAATGGGGAGGAGTCAGTCATGAGCAGCACTAAATCGCGAGCCGGCAAGAAGAGCGCGTCGGGAAGCCGGTCGAAGACGAGCGCTGCCGTCGATCTCGTCGAGCACGCTATCGCGCGTCCGACGCGCGAACAAGCCGAGGAAGCGGTGCGCGTGTTGCTGCGCTGGGCCGGAGACGATCCCGATCGCGAAGGACTGCGCGACACGCCAGGACGCGTCACGCGCTCCTATGAGGAGTTCTTTGCCGGTTATCGCCTCGATCCGCGCGAAATACTCGCCCGAACGTTTTCGGAGGTCGACGGCTACGACGAGATGGTCGTGCTCAAGGACATCCGCTTCGAAAGCTATTGCGAGCATCACATGGTGCCCATCGTCGGCCGCGCGCATGTCGCCTATCTGCCGAAACACCGCGTCGTCGGCATCTCGAAGCTCGCGAGGCTCGTCGATGCCTTCGCCAAACGGCTCCAGATTCAGGAAAAAATGACGGTCCAAATCGCCGACACGCTCAACGAGATTCTCCAGCCGCGCGGTGTGGGTGTCATCCTCGAAGCCGCGCATCAGTGCATCACCACGCGCGGCGTGCACAAGCCCGGCGTGGCAATGGTGACTTCGCGCATGCTGGGCTCGTTCAGGACCGATCCGTCGACACGCCGCGAGTTTCTCGCCATCGTCGGCAATCCGGGGGCGCTCGCGTTGCCCAACGTCTAACGCCCGGTGCCCGGTTTCGCCGAATTGCCGCACGCTGGGCCGCGCGTTCAGTGGCTCGTCAATCGCGGACCGGGAACACAGGCGAAGCTGCTCGCGAAGCGTCGATCGCCATGCCCCTTGTAGCGCGGCACATCCGGGTAGACGCACACAGGCCGTTCGAACTGGACGCCCGACGCCGGGTCGTCGTTGACATACTTCGTCGAAACGAACGACTCGGGCGCTCGCCCTTGCTCGACCCACGCCTGCAGCGCGCTGACGACGTCCCGCTGCGGGTCGAGATGGACAGGCGGTAAGTTGCCGCCGACCGTGTTGGGTCCCGGGCCACCGCCGCAGTGGCTCATTCCCGGCGCCATGACGAGCCGATAAAACGACTGCGCCGCTCGGACGCCGCCCGCTTCATTCGCCACTTCCTCGAAATATTCGATCGGCAACGTCTGGGCGTTCAACGCGTCCGCCCAGCCCTGCGTCATGATCAGCTTGCCGCCGCGCCGACGAAAGCGCGAGAGATCGGGACTCATCGCATCGATGTTCGGCGACAAGACCGCATCGACACGATCGGCGTCGGCGGCGAAATCGAACGTCGTCCAGTCCCAATCGGGATTGTCGAAGACGGTATTGGCCAGCAACGGTTGCGCATAATTCGGTACGAGCGCGCCTTGAATCAGCGCCCACTGGCTTTCGCTGCCGCGCGCGAACCCGGGATAGAGCGCGCGGCCCGTGCGCGGGTCCAGCACCGGGGAATACAGCCGCTGCGCTTGCTGCACCTGCGCGGCACTCAGGCAGTGTGCGGGGTCCTCGCCCGCCTTGCACTGCAGGCGGGCCGGGTCGAAGTGGCACGTGAGCGGATTCGCAAGAAACCCGTCGCTGGCCGCATCGGTGCCTCCGCAGTGCTGCAGCACCGCCTGATTGAGCGTGGCCAGCGCGCTCGGCGTCAGTCGCGCCGCCGGCTGCTTCGCGGGCAGCAACGCGCCCCAGAGAAAGCTCTCCATGAGGTGGCTGTAATGCATGCCCGGCGAGCCGGCATGCACTCCGTCGTAGTCCTCGGGAAAGAACTCCGCCTCCTCCATCGCTTCGGCGCCGCCCGTCGAGCACCCGCTGTAGTAAGAGCGTGCGGGGGCCTGCCCGTAATACGCGCGAGTGATCGCTTTCGCCGCAACGGTCATCCAGTGAATCGACGTGTGTCCCCAATCCCGAAGCTGGACCGGATTCTGTGCCCATGACAACGGCTGACCGATCGCGCCCTGGGCACCGCCCCGATGCCCCGTATCCGTGTTCGCGGCGACGAAGCCACGTGCCACCGCCGGCACGAGCGCGCTATAAACGATTGCGCCGCCGAAGCCGCCCGAGCCCACGCCCAGCAACCGGCCGTTCCAGCCACCGAGCGGCAGCCACACTTCGATGCCGATCTGCTCGGCGCTTTGCGTGCTGACCGTCGCGACCACGCGGCACACGGGCGTCGTCGTTTGGACGGGCGCGCCGCCCGGATCGTTGAATGTCGTGCCTGCCGGCACGGCCTCAGCCGATGAAATGCGTGTGTTCTCGATCGTCGCGCGCTCGAGCGCGCTGCATGCGCGCGTTTGTCCATCGTATCCGGCGGCTTGCGCCGCGCGCGCCGCACCGGCCTCGAGCGTCGCCGCCGCGCATAGCGCGACGGCAAACAGCCACCGCGCGGCTATCGAGCGCCTCACAGTCATGCGGCGGTTCCCGCATCGATTCGGGCCGCTCCCATATTCGCCGCCATATCGGTTCGAAAGATCGCAATCCATCATCACACCTCCTCACAGGTAAGTCGTGCCGTCTCCTCGTGCGATTCGTTCGTCGCGGCAGCTCGGATCAAGCGGGCGGCTCGATATCGACGTCGATGTCGATGTCCATATCGAGCAAGGCGGCGCTGACCGATTTCCCGTGCGCATCGAGCGCGAGGGAACGCGTCACGCCGCCACCGAGCGCGTGCTCGAGCACGAAGTTGAGCGCGCCTATTCGGGGCAACTCGTAGCGCCGCACCGGGCCGCGCACGATGCTCTGTAAATGCGCCTTCACACGCTCGGCGCTCAAATGGCGCACGAGATGCGGATAATCCCGCGCATCGAAGCAAATGACCGATACGTTGAGCGTGTCGCCCTTATCGCCGGTTCGCCCGTGCGCCAACTCGCGTAGTTTCATTTCAGGTTTCGAATATCTGGACCGATGGCGCAACTGTCTCGCGCGGCAGCAGCACCGATTGAACGGCAATGACCTCTCGCACGGACTTCGTGACGCCGCCTCCGGCGGCCGGGCCATTGGTATAGAGCGTTTCGATCTCGTTGCCGACCCGCGAAGCTTCATCGAACGAATCACAGCGCGCCACGACGCGCACGCGCACTTCGTATGGCTGCATCTCGTGCGCAGCCGCCGTGTGTCCATAAAGCGAATCGACGCCGATGAGATCGCAGCGCAGCTCGCGTACCGCCACCCCGGTCATCGCAAATCGCTCGCGCACCACATCGAGCGCAAGACGCGCGCGTGCCAGCGCGCCCGGCCCCCCGTACGAGATCTGCCCTTCGCCGACAAAGCCGTCGAAGTACGCGACCGATGCCTTCAATGTGCCGGTGCGCGGCATACCGCGCCCCCCGCTCACGGCGACACGGTCCGCACCGAGCCGCGTCACGCTGACCTCCGTGAAGTCCGCGACGACGTCGGGTTGAAGGTAACGTTGCGGATCGTGGATCTCGTAGAGCAGTTGTTCCTTGCAAGTCGCCTCGGTCACGCATCCGCCCGCATGCGGCACCTTCGTCACGACGACGGTGCCGTCCTCGCGGACTTCGCCGATCGGAAAGCCGAGGCGCGCGAGGTTCGGGACATCCTTGAGCCCCGGATCCGCGAAATACCCGCCGGTGATCTGCCCAGCGCATTCGAGCAGATGGCCGACGACGGTACCCTGGCCCAGCCGTTCCCAATCGTCCATCGACCAACCGAACGCGTGGATCAGCGGCGCAAGAAACAGCGCGGGGTCGGCGACGCGCCCGGTCAGCACGACGTCGGCGCCCGCGCGCAACGCATCGACGATCGGTTGCGCGCCGAGATACGCATTCGCCGCGACGATCCTGTCCTTGAAGGCCGCGACCAGTTCGCCCGATTCCTCGAAGCGGTAGTGCCCGGCCAGTACCGCGTCGAGCACGTCGTCGCCCGTGACGGCCGCGATCTTCAACCGGTCGATACCGAGTTCCCGCGCGAGCTCCAGCGTCTTGCGCGCGGCAGCGACAGGATTGGCCGCACCCATGTTCGTCACGATACGCACGGCGCGTTTCGCGGCGAGCGGCAGTACCGCACGCCAACGCGCCTCGAGCAGCGGGTCGTAGCCGAGTGACGCATCGCGGCGGCGCGCTTGCTGGGCCAGCGCGATCGTTCGCTCGGCCAGGCATTCGAAGACGAGATAGTCGAGCGAACCGTGCTCGACGAGTTCCACCGCCGGTTCGATGCGGTCGCCGGAGTACCCGGCGCCCGCACCGATTCGTATCGTGCGAGAAGGCGTGACTGTCGACATGACTTGCGGGGATCAAAGAGGAAAGATGCCGAAGACGACGCACGCGAGCGTCATCACGGCCGATGCGCCGAACAACAGCGGAAAGCTGAAGCGCTGGTGTTCCGCCAGATCGATACCGGTCAGGCCGATCACGAGGAACGTTGCCGGCGTCAACGGGCTGATGGGAAAGCCGGTCGTCATCTGGCCGAGTATCGCGGCCTGGCCGATCTTGACTGCCGGCACGCCGAGTTGCGCCGAGACCTCCGCAATCACGGGCAGCACACCGAAGTAAAACGAGTCCGGATCGAACAGCAGGCTGAGCGGCATCGAGACGAAGCCGAGAATGACCGGGATGTGCCCCGCCATCGAGGCCGGCACGAAACCGACCGCGGCCTGCGCCATCGCCTTGAGCATGCCGCTGCCCTGCATGATGCCGGTGAACACCCCCGCCGCCAGCAGGATGGCGGCCATCATCAGCGCCGCGCGCGCATGCGCGTCGATGCGCTTGCGCTGCATTTCCACGTTCGGGTAGTTGACGAGCAAGGCGATGCACAACCCGATCATGAACATGAGGGCGGGCGGAATTTTTTCGCCCATGGCGACCATCGTGCCCAGCACCGCCACCGTCAGCAGTATGTTGAACCAGAAATTGCGTGGGCGACGCAGGGCCTTTTCCTCATCGGTCAGATCGTGGCGCGCAAGCAGTACGTCGGTGGTCGCCAGGTTCGCGCCGAGCCGCCGCTCCTCGCGCTTGCCGAGCAGCCACGCCGTGCCGAAAACGAACACGAGACCGACGATCTGCACCGGAATCAGCGGGTTGAAAATCGCCGACACCGGCAGATGGAGGGACGCCGAGGCGCGGATCATCGGCCCGGTCCACGGCAGGAAGTTCACGCCGGCCGCGAGCGACACCGCCGCGGCCAACACGCGCCGGTCCATGTTCAGCCGGTCATAGAGCGGCAACATGGCGGGTATCGCGATCAAAAAGCAAACGGCGCCCGAGCCGTCCAGATGAATGAGCAGTGCCAGCAACGCCGTTCCGACGACGATGCGGGTCGGGCGCGTGCCGACCGTGCGAAGAATGCGGTCGATGATCGGATCGAGCGTGCCCGCGTCAGTGATCGTGCCGAAGTAAAGAATGGCGAAGACGAACATGCCGACGACAGGTGCGAGCCCTTTTATCCCGGCGATGACGAAATGCGAGGTTTGCAGGCCGAATCCCCCGATCAATGAGGCGGCGACAGGCACTGCGATCAGCGCGACGAGCGCGGACATGCGTCGCGACAGGATCGCGACGAGCAATACGACGATGGTGGCAACGCCAAGTAAGGCCAGCACGGGTTTGTCTCCAATCTTGTCTTTTAATGGGCTAGAGCGTAGTGTCGGTACATCGATAAAACAATTGAAATGATTTGATTGCAGCAATCAACAAATGAAATGGATCTGAATCTGCGGGAGATACGTGCGTTCGTAGCCGTGGCACAGACGGGCAGCTTCACGCGCGCGGCGGCCAGGCTCAATTTGTCGCAGCCGGCATTGACGGTACAGATTCGTCGCCTCGAGGAAACGCTGGGCGCACGGCTTTTCGATCGAAACTCCCGGACGGTGACGTTGACGTCGGTGGGACGGGAGCTGTTGCCGGTTTTGCATAAGTCGCTGGCGGACATGCAGCGCGTACTCGACGATGCGCGTGCGTTGGGCGACGGCTCTCGCGGTGCGGTTCGTATCGCGTGCCTGCCATCGTTTGCCGCAGGGCGGCTGCCGGCTCTGATTCGGGACTTCCGGACCGATGCGCCGCACGTCACGTTCGAAATTCGCGATGTCGTGGCGAGCATGGTCAATCAGCTCGTGAAGGCCGGCGAATTCGATCTTGGGGTGACAGGCGGTGAAATCGTGGATCCGGAGCTCGAAATCCTGCACCGTGCGGAAGACCGACTCATGGTGGTCTGCCCGCGCGGGCATCCGCTTGCGAAAAAACGACGTGTTGGCGCTTCCGATCTTGCCGGTTACTCGCTGGTATTGACGGCTGCGGGGACCAGTGTGCGCGCGATCGTCGATGCCGCGTTCGACGAAGCCGAATGCACGCCTGACATTGCGTGCGAGCCGACCTACATGATGACTGCCGTGGCGATGGTGCGGGCGGGGCTCGGCATTACGATTCTGCCCGGCTCGGCGCCGGAGATTCGCGCCGAGCGCGAGCTGGTGGGCAGGCCCATCGACGATCGTCGATTCGTCCGACCCATCGCATTGATCAAGAAGCGGGCGAGAACGTTGCCGCCCGTGGCGTTATCGTTCGCTGACGCGCTCAAGGCGGCGCTGCGCGGCTAGTCGCGGTCGTTGCGGCGCATACTGCGTGGCACATTCCCTGCTGGAGTCAAACGCGAGCCTTTCAATGGCTCCTATTTGAATCCTTTACGAAAGGGAGGGCGCGATGAACAACGATATCGCTGCAGGAAAATGGAAACAGATGGTCGGGAAGGCGAAGGCTGCGTGGGGCGAGTTGACGGATGACGAGCTGACGCAGGCCGACGGGAATGCCGAACGGCTGGCGGGGTTGATCCAAGAGCGATATGGCAAGACGCGCGACGAAGCGGAATTGGAAGTTCGCCGCTTCTTCGATGCGAATCGGGATTAGGGATTAGCGATCACGACGGGCTGTAGCCGTCATGGTGGTCCCACGCGGCGCGCTTTGCGCGCTCGCGTGGGGCACCGATCGTCGCCATGCCTTCCCACCGTGCCGGGAAGGGTCGGTCGCTATACGCTGCACCTGCCTAGACAGCGTGCTGCGCCTCCGAAATCCGGACGCGTCGCCCGCCATCGCGCGCGATGAGCGCTACGGCGCCCAGCACACATCCCATGCCCCACCACTGGGCCGCGCCGATCGACTCGTGCAGTACGACAGCGGCAAGGCCGGCCGCCGACACGGGCACAAGAGCCGTCAACGCGCTCGCTTGCGCGCCTTCGATGCGCTGGACGCCCGCGAACCACAGCATGAAGCCCGCGACCGTCGGCACGAGCGCGTAATACGCCACACCGGCAAGTGCCACGGTATCGACAGGGCCCACCGAATGCGGTTCGAGCAGCGCGGGAACGATCGATAGCGCGAGGCCGCCACCCGACATCAGCGTCGATAATTGCAGCGGCGACACCGGCGTGCGCAAGCGCTTATTGAGCAGGATAAAGAAGCCCTCGCAGAACACGGCCGCAACGACGAAAAGATCGCCGACCAACGAAGCGACCGCGCCTCTCGGGGCGAGCGATCCCGCCACCTCCGCCGTACCAGGCGTACCCGGGGCACCGATCGTGCAAACGAACACCCCCATCGTTGCAAGCGCAACGGCCGCGAACGTCATCGGCCCAGGCCGTTCCCGCAACGCGAACACGGCCACGAGTGCCGCGACCACCGGCATGGCGCCGGCGATGACACCCGCATCCGTCGCGGACGTCAGTCGCATTCCGCTCAGCAGAAGAACGGTATAGCCCACACTGCCCGAGGCAGCCTGGACGGCAAGCAGCACCCTCTCCCGTGCGTCGAGCCGCGGCCACCGCTCGCCGGTCAAGCGCATCGCCACGACGAATATCGGAAAAGCGATCGCAAAACGCAGCGCCGTTGCCGTGAAAGGCGGCAGGCCATGCGCGATCAACTTGCTGACGACTACCGTGCTGCCGACGCCGATCATCGCCAGCGTACAAAAGAGGTATCCCATCCAACGCGAAGCCATCTGCGCCACTCCGTTCTTCCAATGAATGGAACGCAGATTAGATGCTCACGGGGGCGCCGGTCTTGAACGAAATTGCAGCGGCTCGGGCGATGGCCGATTAGCCTAGCCAATAGCTGCGGCAAAATTCGCCGGCGTGATCCCATAGAGGCGAACGAACGCGCGAGTCATATGGCTCTGATCGGCAAACCCCGCACCGGCCGCGGCGTCGGCCAGCGCGCAGCCCGTCGCGATCAATCGACGTGCGAGCGCGACACGCCGCTGAATCAGATAGGCATGCGGGGGCAGCCCCGTCTCGCGGGCAAACTCACGCAACAATTGAAAGCGGCTCAATCCCGCATCGGCCGCCAGCGTGGCGAGCGTCACCGTATTGGCCGGATCGTCGTCAATGCGCATGCGCGCACGCGCCACAGCACGGGCAGCCGCATGTCCGCGCACGCCGGATCGGGCAGGCACGCATACGGTCGTATGCCGCGAAACGACATCGGCAAGCAAAGCGAACACCGCCTCCTCGCCCGCGAGCCGTCCAATGCTCGCGTCACCCGCGAGCGCGCCGCAATACGCGCGTTCGAATAGCGCGGCAAAACGCGCATCGCGTAGGACGGGGCGCTCGATTTCCAACGACGAGCCTGCGCGCACTTCCAGATCGCGGGCCACGTCGTCCATGAGGGCGGGGGAAACATAGAGCATGTGCCAGACACGCCCCTGCTCATCGAGCGGGCTGCCGTCATGGACCTCGCCGGGATTGACCGTGATCGCATCGCCGGCACGCGCCTCCACCGGCCCGCGCCCGCTCGACGAACGCTGTCCGCCGCGCACTACGAGACCGATACCGAAGCGCTCATGCGAATGACGCGCAAACGTTTGCGTCGTGTCCGCCGACGTGGCTTCGACTCCATCGATCGAGGAGCGATGCATCAAAACGCGTCCGCCCCTTTTCGTTTTCATTTACGTCCACGCTTGCCCGTTTCGGGCTCGTCGTTGCGGCCGCCCTCGCGCACATTGCCCTGCGAAATACTGGCGCCGGGCGCCACGCTATGCGTGAGCCAGACATTTCCGCCAATGACAGCGCCGCGGCCGATCGTCACACGCCCCAGTATCGTTGCGCCTGCATAGATCACGACATCGTCCTCGACGATCGGATGCCGCGCATGGCCTTTCACGAGCGCACCGTCGCTACCGGACGGGAAACTCTTCGCACCGAGCGTCACGGCCTGATAAAGCCGCACGCGCTCCCCGATCACAGCGGTTTCCCCAATCACGACGCCCGTGCCGTGATCGATGAAAAAGCTCGCGCCGATCTGCGCGCCGGGGTGAATATCGATGCCGGTCGCCGAGTGGGCGATCTCGTTGATGAAACGCGCAAGCAGCGGCACACCGAGCCGATGCAGCGCGTGCGCCAGCCGATGATGCATGACGGCCAGCACGCCCGGGTAGCAAAGCAGGATTTCCGTAATATGCTGCGCGGCGGGGTCCCCCGCGAACGCGGCTTGAATATCGCTGACGAGCAGCGCGCGAATGCGCGGCAACTCCGTGCCCAGCGCACGCGTGATCTCGAACGCGCGCTCGATCAACTCCAACTCCGGAGTCTGCGCATGCTCGGGCAAGAATCGCAACGCCCGCCGTACCTGCTCGCATAGCAAACGCAACGTGGTTTCCAGCGTATGGCCGACGTAGTAGTCGACCGTTTCGTCAGTGAGGTCGGGCGCGCCGTAATGCGTGGGGAACATCGCCGCGCGCAGACCGTTGACGATGCCGACGATCGCCTCGCGCGAAGGCAGTTCGCGAATGCCGCGAGGATGACGCGTGCGATGCAGCTCTTCGCGCGAAGCACGAAGCTCGGCGACGATCTGCTCGAGTCCCCAATGACGGGAGGACGGAGTGGACATGATATGAAGGAACGCCGCTTGCGATGCGGCCGGGTAGTGACACTTCCGCAGAGATTACCGCGTTTTGCGAGAACGCCGCCAGCGGCGGGGTCACCCGCGATGCCCCGTCAAACGGTCAAGCTGCTGGCATCGATCCATCGCACGGCCCAATCGCGCGCATGCGCGATCGCCGCGGCTTCGTCGCAAAAGCGCAGTTCGGCCGGAAAAAAACGATTGGCCACGAGCTCCCCATCGCTCGACCGTGAAATCACGACATATGGCTGGTATGCGCCATCCCCGGTCCGCGCGGGAGCGCAGTTCAGCAAATATCCGCGATGCGTGAATGCAGCGTCAGAATGCATGACTCGCCTGCCTCCGATACCCTTTTTATGTACTGCTACATACTGCTCGTCCGCCGGGCGCGTAGGTCCACAGCGCGGCGGCGAAGCAAGCGGGCAACCACGCTTTTCGCCTGGCCGTCCGCTCGCAGGATAGGAATCATACTCCCTCGAAAACGCCTCTTCTATCGGAAATAAATCGGTCCAGTGCGGTCAGTGACAGCGACATGCGGCGACAGCATTCAAGCGACTGCACGAGCCGAGCCCCGGAACGAGCCTTGCTCTCGATCGCCGACGCCAAGACTGACCTGCCTACATGCCGCCATGCTCACGCTGCTTGAAGTTCGGCGCCGCTAAGCTACGATGGACAAAACACACACGCTGGCGCGAGCGCATCCGGCACCGGCGCGCTTGGCCGCGCAGCACCGCTCACGCCGTCCTCCAGCGAGCAGACCATGATTGCGAGCCACCCCTTTCCCGGCAGGCCGCCGCGGCGCGCACCGCGCGCACTGCGTGCCAATCGGCATCCGCTCGATTCGGCCTCGGTCGGGCGCTTGAAGGCGGCGCTCGCTTGCCTTGCGCTTGGCTACGCGCTCGCGTGGATCGAGGTTCTGCTGGAGTTCCTCGTGCTTCCCGCCCCGGAGAATGCCGCGGGCGGCGTACCGCCGCTGCTCGCCGCCGTGCTGGCGCGCGTGCTGCTCGGTGCGCTTTATCTATTCGTTGCACTCCGTCATCGCTGGGCTCGCTGGCTCACCGTAACGCTCGGGTTTTTCTCGGCAATTTTTGTTACGCCGATGTTGCCAGGGGAGTGGCAGATCTTGCCAGCCGCATCGCTCGTTACCGGTCTGGGCGTGCTATGCCGGCTCGCAGCTGCGATACTGCTCGCGCTGCCGATGCGCGAACGCTGCAACGTGGCGTGATTCGGCCGTATCTTTCCAAGGAGATCGACATGAAGATCGTTGTGATCGGCGCGTCCGGCACCATTGGCCGGGCTGTCTGTGCGGAACTGAAACAACGTCACGAGATCGTCGAAGTCGGTGCGACGCGCGGCGACCACCACGTGGACGCAACCGATCTGCACAGCGTCGAGCGGCTCTTTCATGACATCGGCCGCGTCGATGCCGTCGTGACGACGATGGGAGAAGTGCATTTCGGCCCGCTCGCCGAAATGACGGCCGATCAGTTCTGGATCGGTCTGCGCAACAAACTGATGGGACAAGTCAACGTCGTATTGGCGGCTCAGCATCACGTCAACGACGGCGGCTCGTTTACGTTGACGAGCGGCATTCTCTCCGACGAACCGATCCGGGGCGGCGTCAACGCCACCACCGCGAATCTCGCGCTCGAGGGTTTCGTGCGCGGCGCGGCAATCGAGTTGCCGCGCGGCATCCGGATCAATATCGTCAGCCCGACTCTGCTCGACGAATCGGTGGAGGCATACGGAGCGTACTTCAGAGGCTTCGAAACCGTCAGCGCGAAGCGCGTGGCGATTGCCTACAGCCGCAGTGTCGAAGGCGCTCAGACCGGGCGCGTTTATCGCGTCGGTGGCTGAGCCGATCGCCGTTCACACCGGCTCACGCAGGCAGCCGGCCCCGTGATCGGGCCGGCTGCCTGCTACGCGCATCGCAGTTCAACGACGCTCGAACGTGCCGTCCCGCAGGCGCCAAAGCCCGAGCGGATTCTCATCCTGCACTGCTTGCGGCAACAATGCGGGCGGCAGATCCTGATAGCAAACCGGACGCAGGAAACGATCGATCGCAAGCGTGCCGACAGAAGTCGAACGTGGATCCGATGTCGCCGGGAACGGGCCGCCGTGGACCATCGCGTGCGAGACCTCCACACCTGTCGGATAGCCGTTCGCGAGAATGCGGCCGGCCTTGCGTTCGAGAACCGGCAGCAGTTTGCGCGCAAGCTCGTGGTCGTCGCGCTCGAGGTGCAGCGTGGCCGTCAGTTGGCCTTCGAGATGTTCCGCGAGTTCGACCATTTCGTCGATGTCGCGACAAGTCACGATCAGCGACGTCGGACCGAAGATTTCATCTTCGAGCGGCGGTTGTTGCAGGAACTGCGATTGCGTCGTCGCGAACAGCGCCGGCAGTGCCGAATTCGGCGCATCGCTGGCCGCGCCGACAGCAACGCGCTTCACGCCTTCGACCCCACTGCGGCGCGTCACGCCGTCGCGATACGCCGAGGCGATTCCGGCCGTCAGCATCGTCTGCGCACCCTTCTTTTCGAGCGCTTTCACGGCCGCGTCGATGAACGCTTGCGTATTCGGCCCTTCGAGTACGACGACGAGACCGGGGTTCGTACAGAACTGACCGACGCCGAGCGTCAGCGATTCGACGAAACCGTTCGCCGTTTCCGCTGCACGCGACGCGAGCACGCCTGGCATTACGAACGTCGGATTGATACTGCTCATTTCGGCGTAGACCGGAATCGGCTCGCGGCGCTGCGCCGCAATCTTCATCAGTGCGATACCGCCGCCGCGCGAACCGGTGAAGCCAACGGCCTTGATGGCGGGGTGCGCGACAAGCGCTTCGCCGACTGCATTACCCGCACCGATCACGAGCGAGAAGACGCCGGCCGGCAAGCCGCACTCCTTGACCGCCTGCGCGATGGCGCGGCCGACGAGTTCGGAAGTGCCCAGATGCGCCGGGTGCGCCTTGACGACGACGGGACAACCGGCGGCGAAAGCCGACGCGGTGTCGCCACCCGCCACCGAGAACGCCAGCGGGAAGTTGCTCGCACCGAAGACGGCCACCGGTCCCACTGGAATCTTCTGCAACCGCAAGTCGGAGCGCGGCAGCGGCTTGCGCTCGGGTTGCGCCGAGTCGAGCGTGGCGCCCAGCCAGCGGCCATCGCGCACGAGCGCGGCGAACAGTTTCAATTGGCCGACAGTGCGACCGCGTTCGCCTTCGAGCCGCGCCTTCGGCAAGGCGGATTCGATATGCGCGCGCTCGATCAGCGCATCGCCCAACGCGATGATCTGCTCGGCGATCGCCTCCAGGAACCGGGCGCGCTGCTCGAGCGGGGCCTGGCGAAACGGGTCGAATGCCTCACGCGCGAGCCGACAGGCACGATCGACGTCGTTCGCATCGCCCGCGCCGAACGCCGGCTCGATTTCCGCGTTGCGCGCGGGGTCGAACGCGCGCAGCGTGCCAGCCGTGCCGCGCACTGCCTCTGCGCCGATCAGCATGTGTCCGGTGATCTCCATCGTCAATCTCTCCTCAACTCAGGGATGCCGGGGCCGACTTGCCCCGGTTAGGGTCGCCACGACGCGCATACGCGACGTCGAAACCCACGATCTTCGCACGTTTCCGATTTTCGTGACGGACGTCGGATTGGCGGAGGCCGAATTGTGAGTCCCGTAAAAGCTCACCCTTGTCAGCACAAGCGACGTGGAAGCAGGCGCTCCCGTAAAAGCTCACCTCCGCCTTGCGCCCCTGTTGCCGGGTCTGCCGCGCTCGATGTCCCGATCGATCCGGAACGTTTCGCTCAGTGGCGCTAGCCCTCGCCGCTCGATGCAAGAAACCTCATGAGGAGGGACTACTCTGCCGTGCAGATCAACGTTAATCCACGGCCGTGCCGGCCGATGACCGGCGCGGGCGGCAGGAGTGAACCATGCCCCTACGGATCGGATCGTCCGCTGCACAGCTCGGCGATCACCCCCCCGCGTCGACGAAAGATGGCAAAGCCCCCGGCGGGCTCCCCGCCGGCGCGGCACGCCCGGGGTTGAGCCGCGGCGACGCCGTGCTGGGGGCGCTCACGCAACGCGCGAGCGCCGGCGGCGAGCGTCCCGCTGACGGCAATGGGTCGCTGCGACGCACGCAATCCATGAGCCGGCTGGCCGATTTTTCGCGCGTCGCGCTCGAACGTCAACGTACGCTGCCGGCGACCGCGAGAGAGCGATCGGACGCAGCGGCAAGCCTGCTTGTCGCGCGAGAACCTTCCCGGCCGGCGGAAAGCGAGCCCGCGTCGGCATCGGGGGCGAATCCGCCGCGGCCGACGCTCAAGCCGGGTGCCGACAAGCCGAAGCCCGCTGCGCAGAACGCGAATCAATCGACGCCGGGCGCTCAAGGGGCTCAGGGGGCTCAGGGGGCTCAGGGGGCTCATGGCGCTCATGCGGCAACCGTGGCGCCCGCACCCGCGTACGGTTACCCGGTTTATTCGCCGCATTGGAGCGTGCCCGGATATCGCACGCACGTGGTGGGCGCGCATCGGCCGATCGGCTTTTCATACGGTCACGGAGAGGACGCGTACGGCCGCGTCCATGCACACGTCGGCTTTCATTATTTCGGCCGTCGACATACGGTGCGCTTCGGGTTGCCGGGTTTGACGAGCGGGTTCTTGAGCGGACTGCGCAGCGGCTTGTTCAACCCCGTCGTTTATCACGCGCCGCCGTCGGGCAGCTACTACGCTGGCTACGGCGCGCATACCGCGCCTTACGCGGGCCATTACGTTCAGCCGCAGGATTATTTTGGGCATGCCGGCTATGCGATCGGGTATCCGCCCTCCTATGCGATCGGTTACCCCGCGGCTCGGCAAGCCTGACCGCTTCGTATCTCTCATACATCAGGAACTCATGTTGACGTCAACGGCCAGCGATTTGCGCGTTTCCCAAAAGTACTGTATATATATACTTGTTCATTTATACAGTATAGGCTCTGTATGGAACGGCTGATCCGAATTGCGAATGACGACGACCGGCAGGCGCTGGCTTGGCTCATGACCCACGCGGGGAACGTGCGCGTGACCGAAGCGGCGCGGCACTTGGCGCACTCGGGTCGTCCCGTGTTTGTCTCGGCACTGTGCCGCTATCTGGGGATTTGCCCGCCTGCACCGCGTCGGCCGGTTCGCGCCGCGCAAGACTGCGTGCTGGCGGAGCAGCATTTGGCGCAGATCCGACGAATTCTGGCCGGCGCGAAGCCAGCGACCGCGGCGGTCCACCACCGCTAGCCGCGACGCAGGTCGAGTTCACGCCGAGCGCGATCTCCGCTACCCGACAATGCGCGCGACGAGCACTCCGTTCATCAGCAACACCGCCGCGGCAAACACGATGGCGAGCGACATTGCGAGCGGCCCCAGTCGATAGCCGCCCATGACCCGTCGCCGGCAGGCAACCGCCAACAACGCAATCATGGGTACGGGCACGGCGATGCTCAGTACGACCTGGCTCAGCACGAGCGCACGCGTGGCATCCACGCCCATTCCGACGACGATGAATCCCGGGAGCATCGTGACGAGCCGGCGCAACCAGAGCGGCACGGTAAAGCCCAGAAAATCCCGCATGATCATCTGCCCCGCCATCGTGCCGACGACCGAACTCGATATGCCCGATGCCATCAAGGCGGTCAGAAACAGCCCACCTGCCATCGAACCGAAGAGCGGCATCAGCGTCCGATAGGCGACGTCGATCTGTGCCATCCGCGGGAATCCTTGGTGAAACGCACCCGCGGCCATGGCCACCATCGTCATGTTGACGAGCCCCGCCACGCCGAGTGCGATGACGACTTCCGCGTTGGAATAGCGCAGCAGCGTGCGCCGTTCGCCATCGGTGAGCGGCGCGACGCGCTCGCCCGTCAGTCCCGAATGAAGAAACAGTGCATGCGGCATCACCGTGGCGCCCACGATGCCCACGGCCACGAAGAGCGCCTCGCGATCGGCGACCGTCGGCACGAACGTTCCGCGCGCAACTGCGCTCCACTCGAGCGGCACGAACAGCAATTGCGCGAGATAGGCGATCACAATGACGCCGACCAGCGCGCCGATCGCCAGCTCGAGCGGACGAAAACCGCGCCCCTGCATCAGCAGCAGCCCCCAGGTCAGCACAGCCGTGACGCCCATGCCGACGATGAGCGGCAGATGCGCAAGCAGCGAAAAACCGATAGCTGCCCCGAGAAACTCCGCTAAGTCGGTGGCCATCGCCGCGATCTCGGCGACGAACCACATCGCCAACGTCACCGGCTTGGGCGCAGCGCGTGCACAAACGCGGGCCAGGCTCTCGCCCGTCACCACCCCGACGCGCGCCGAAATCGACTGGAACAGCATCGCGACGACATTCGCAAACAGCACGACCCACAGCAACGCATATCCGTATCCCGCGCCTGCCTGCAGATTCGTTGCAATATTCCCGGGGTCCATGTAAGCGACCGAAACGACTACGGCCGGCCCGGCGAAGGGCAGTAGCATGCGCGCGCCGCGGCGCCGGCCTTCGAGCACTTCGCGAAGCTGCCCGGCCGTACGAGCGCTCAAGCCTCGCCGACGATCTGACATGGGCACCTCGTTCATCGCGCGGTCTCTTGAGTGTTCATGCGTCCGATCGAATTTCTGCGGGAACAGAACGTGCTCTTCGGCTGACGTCCCACCCATCGTCGCCGCCGCATGAAACCACCCCGCACTTCGCATGCCAACCGCTGCGGTCCTACACCGCACGTCGGACGGTCTGTCATGTTCGGAAGGTCTGTCATGTTCGCCGCCGGTTGGATCACCGTCCTCGCACAAGCCACTCCACAGCACGATGCGCTCGCGCCTGCAGGAGTGCAAGCGGCCCATATCGCACGCCTTTGGCACTTCACGCTCATCGTGACAGGCGCGGTCTTCGCCGCAGTGCTTCTGGCCGTACTCGTGGGGCTGGCGCGCCGCCGCGCCGATACGCCGGCCGCACCCGATCTGTCGGCCAATACCCGCCCGGAGCGCGGCCCGCGACGGGCCGTCATCGCGGCAACCACCGTTTCCGTCGTGCTGCTCGTCGGGCTGACAGTGGCCGACGCACTGACGGATCGGGCGCTTTCGAAACTGCCGGCCGCCCACGCGCTGCACATCCAGGTTACCGGGTGGCAGTGGTGGTGGCAGGCAAACTACGCACCCGAAGACGGCGCCCCCGGTTTCGCCGTCGCCAACGAACTGCACGTACCCGTAGGCCGGCCCGTGATCGTGTCGCTGGCGGCCGGCGATGTCATTCATAGTTTCTGGGTGCCGAATCTCCATGGCAAGAAGGACTTGTTGCCGGGCATCGGTTCGACGATCGAATTCCGCGCGGACCGGCCCGGCGCTTACCGCGGCCAATGCGCGGAGTTCTGCGGCACCGAACATGCGCTGATGGCCATGACTGTCATGGCCGACCCGCCCGAGCGCTATGCCGCCTGGGCAGCCGCGCAACGCCTGCCGGCCGCGCCGCCGGACAACGCACTGGCCGCGCGCGGCCGGGCGCTCTTCGAGGCGTCGGCATGCGCGAATTGCCATACCGTACGTGGCACGCATGCGCTCGGCATGCTCGCGCCCGACCTCACGCATCTGATGAGCCGCCGCACGCTGGCCGCGGGCGCGCTGGAAAACAATCCGGCCAACCTCGCCGCATGGATCCGTAATCCGCAGGCAGCCAAGCCCGGCGCGACCATGCCTGCGAGCGCGTTGCCGGCCGCCGACATTCAGGCGCTCGTCGCCTGGCTCACCACGCTCAAATGACGATGGCGCACACCGGCCCCGAGTTCTCGAGCCGCGACGAACATCGAGTCGACGGCCCGACCGCCACCGATACCACGCGGCGCCTGCTCGCCCGCACATGGGACGACCCGCCGGGCATCGTCGGGATGCTCGCCGCGGTCAACCACAAGACCATCGCGCGCCGCTTCGTCGTGACCACGTTCGCATTTTTTGCGCTGGCAGGCATGCTCGCGCTCACGATGCGCCTGCAGTTGGCACGGCCGGGCCTGCACCTCGTCGGCCCCGACCTGTACGACACGCTGTTCACGATTCACGGCACGACGATGATGTTTCTCTTCGGCGTCCCGGTCATGCAGGCCGTGGCGATTTATCTGATCCCATTGATGGTCGGCGCGCGCAGCATCGCCTTTCCGCGCATGAACGCCTATGCCTACTGGGTGTTCCTGTTCGGCGGACTCACGCTGTACGTCGCCTTCGTGCTCGGCGCCGGCCCGCGCGCGGGTTGGTTCAGCTATGTTCCGCTTGCGGGCCCCGACTACGCCACCGGCAAGGGCACCGACATCTGGGCGCAGATGATCACGTTCACCGAGCTTGCCTCGCTGCTCGAAGCCATCGTGCTGATCACGACGATCCTCAAGATGCGGGCACCGGGCATGTCGCTCAACCGAATACCGCTTTTCGCATGGGCCACGCTCGTCACGCAGTTCATGGTCATCTTCGCCATGCCGGCCGTGATGCTCGCCAGTACCGCACTGATTCTCGACCGGCTCGTCGGGACGCAGTTCTTCAATCCGTCGCTCGGCGGCGACGTCCTGCTCTGGCAACACCTCTTCTGGTTCTTCGGCCACCCGGAGGTCTATCTGATCTTCATCCCGGCACTCGGTTTCATCTCGTCGATCCTGCCAACCTTTGCGCGGCGACCGATATTCGGCTACACCGCGATCGTCCTCGCGCTGATCGCGACCGCTTTCCTGGCCTTCGGGCTATGGGTTCACCACATGTTCGCCACCAGCGTTCCGCAGCTCGGCAAAAGTTTTTTCACCGCCGCGAGCGTGATGATCGCCCTTCCCTCCGGCCTGCAAATCTATTGCTGGATCGCCACGCTCCTCACAGGCCGCCTGAACCTCAAAACGCCGCTGCTGTTCGTCCTCGCATTCTTCTTCATCCTCGTGCTGGGCGGGATGACCGGCGTCATGCTCGGCTCGGTATCGCTCGATCTGCAGTTGCACGACACTTATTTCGTCGTCGCGCATCTGCACTACGTGCTGATCGGCGGAGCCGTCTTCCCGCTCTTCGCCGCCGTTCACTACTGGTTTCCGAAGGTCACGGGACGCATGCTCGACGAGCGGCTCGGACGCTGGCAGTTCTGGCTCTTCTTCATCGGCTTCAACGTCGCGTTTTTCCCGATGCACTGGCTGGGACTCCACGGCATGCCACGGCGCGTCTGGACCTATCCGGCCGGTATGGGCTGGTCCGCGATGAACCTGATCTCGACCGTCGGCGCGTGGACCATCGCGGCAAGCGTGCTGCTGTTCGTCTTCAACGTCTGGCGCAGCCTGCGGCATGGGCCGAGCGCGGGCCCGAATCCCTGGGGCGCCGGCACGCTCGAATGGGCCGCGCCGAGCCCGCCGCCGCCGCACAACTTCGATGCGCTGCCGGTCGTGCACGGCCGCGATCCGCTCTGGGATCCGCCAACGCATCCCGCCCATGTCAGCGGACTTGCGGCCGATGCCCGCGAGGTACTGCTCACGACGGTGCTCGACGCGCGCCCGGACCTGCGCTCGCTGTTCCCGACGCCATCGATCTGGCCGTTCGTCAGTGCCGTTGCCACGACCGTGCTCTTCATCGGTTCGATCTTCACGCCGTGGGCTGTCGTGTGGGGTTCCGTGCCGGTCGTCATCGCACTGACCGCATGGTTCTGGCCGACGCGACGTCATCACGCGCAAGCCATGGCGCCGGAGCGCAAGCCATGAGCAGCGGCGATGCTTCCTCGCGCAACGGACGCGCTTCGGTCGATGTCCGCGATCTGCCGAGCTTCGGCTTCGGACATCGCAGCGCGATGTGGTGGGCGACGGCCGGACTGATGCTGATCGAGGGGACGGTCTTCGCGATCGCCGTCGCGATGTACTTCTACCTGCGCGATATCAACGCGGCGTGGCCGCTCGATGCCCCGCCGCCCGAGATGCGCTGGGGTACGGCAAACCTCGCGATTCTGCTCATGAGCCTCGTGCCGAACGAATTGGCGAAGCGGGCCGCGCAGCGCCTCGATCTACCGCGCTGCAGACTCTGGCTGACGATATGCCTCGCGTTTTCCCTCGCCTTTCTCGCGGTGCGCGGTCTCGAATTCGCGGCGCTCAACGTGAAGTGGTACGCGAACGCCTACGGGTCGATCGTGTGGTTTCTGCTCGGCCTGCACACGACGCACCTGGTCACCGATACGATCGATACGGCCGTTCTGGGCGTGCTGCTGTTTACGGGACCGATCGAGGGTCGACGATTCGTCGATGTCAGCGAGAACGCGCTGTATTGGTATTTCGTCGTGCTCAGTTGGATACCGATATACGCCGTCGTCTATCTGGCGCCGCGCGCACTGTTTTGATGGCCGGCCGCGCCGGCCGAGCCGGTGGAACCGGTCGAAGGAGAGGACGCACCGCATGAACACAATGAAAACCTGGTTCGCGCTGCTGGCGGTACCTGCACTCGTGCTCGCGACACAAAGCGCCGACTATGCTCTCGTTCACTACGCCTGCGCGTGGCACACCCGAGCGCCGCTGAATGCCGTGAGCGGCATCGCGTTCGCTGTCTCGATTGCGGCGACTGCGCTGGCCTATCGTCGATGGCGCCAGACGTCCGTGCCGTTTTCGGCAACTTATGAATCGCGCGACGCGCGCGAGGCCTTTCTGGCGTTTGCCGCGACGATCGTCGGCGCGCTGGGCACGCTCGTGCAACTGATGATGTGGTTCCCGCAATGGCTGCTCTCCGCCTGTCGATGAGCGTGCGCGCCTGCGCGAGGTCGTCCGTACGGCGTGCGCCGGCGCTCTTCGCTGCCGCCCTCGCCGCGCCCGCCTCGGCGCATACGCCCACCACGGGGGCCTCGGGTACACCCGTGTTTGGCTGGACGTTCGACTCGTGGGTGATCGCCTTACTCGCGTTGAGCCTGGCCGCGTATCTCGCGGGATTCGTCCGACTGACGCGACGTTCCCGTCTTGGACGTCGCGCGCGACAGACGCATCTGATGGCGTTCGCAGCCGGGTGGATCGTACTCGCCGCTGTACTCGTCTCACCGCTCGACGCGTTGAGCGCGGCACTTTTTTCGGCGCACATGGTGCAGCATGAAGCGATGATGATCGTCGCCGCGCCGCTTCTCGTCGCGGGCCGGCCGCTCGGCATCTGGATATGGGCGCTGCCGCAACGTGCCCGTATGGCGATCGGCCGTGTATTGCGCACGCGCGCATGGTCCGCCGCATGGCGCGCGCTGGTCGCTCCGCTGCCGGCCTGGCTTCTCCATGCCGTGGCGCTCTGGGCCTGGCACGCGCCGCCGCTCTTCGAGAGCGCACTCGCCCATTCCGTCGTTCATACCCTGCAACATGCAAGCTTCCTGGGGACCGCCCTGATCTTCTGGTGGTCGATTCTCGGCGAGGGGGCGGCACGGCGCGGTTCGGGCCATGCGATGCTTTCACTCTTTACGACGATGGTCCATACCGGCGCCCTCGGCGCGCTCATCACGCTCTCGCCGGGCGTCTGGTATCCGTCCTATGTCGAGCCGACGAGCGCACTCGGCATGGAGCCGCTCGGCGATCAGCAACTTGGTGGGCTCGTGATGTGGGTGCCCGCCTCGCTCGCCTATTTGATCGGCGCGCTGATTGTCGCTGGACGATGGTTGACTCGCGCTCACTCTCCGCTCATTCCACTCATATCGCACGCGCCATCGGCAGAGCCGATTCCGGAGCCCAACGCTGCGTCGCTTCGGGAGCCCACGCGATGAAGGCCTCGCTCGCCCTGCGATTGCTGCTGCTGACGCTGCCTGCCATCGTCGCCATAGCGATGGGCAACGCCGGACGGGAAACAGCGCAGGCCTCCACCGATGACGCAAAGCAGGCCGCCGCACCGCATCGGGCCGATGCTGTCTCGGGTGCGGACGCCACCCTGCTCGAACGCGGCGCGTACATCGCAAAAGCCGCTGACTGCGCAGGCTGCCATACAGCACCCGAAGGCGGGGCGCCTTATGCGGGCGGACTCGGCATGGGCTCGCCGTTCGGCACCATCGTAACCAGCAACATCACACCCGATGTGCGCTACGGCATCGGCCGCTACAGCTACGATGATTTCGCAAAAGCACTGCGCGAAGGCGTCGCGCGCGGCGGCAAGCGACTCTACCCGGCGATGCCGTACACGGCGTTCGCCAAAATGAGCGATGGCGACCTGCACGCGCTCTACACGTTCATGATGCAGGGCGTGCCACCGGTGTCGAAGCCGACGCCGCCCTCCGACGTCGCATTTCCGTTCAACCAGCGCTGGATGTTGCGTTTCTGGCAATGGGCGTTTATGCCGCACAAGGGCGTTCGGCAGCCATCGGGACGCGATGCGCAATGGTATCGTGGCGCCTATCTCGTTCAATCGCTGGGTCACTGCGGCGCATGCCATACGCCGCGCGGCTTCGCCTACGAAGAGCGCGGCTACGACGAATCGGCGCCGCGTTTCCTCACCGGTGGTATCAACGACCACTGGTTCGCGTCGAATCTGACAGGCGACGCGGGCTCCGGCTTAGGCCGCCTCAGCGAAACCGATATCGCGCGCTTCCTGAAGACGGGCCATGGCGCCGGCATCGTGGCCTACGGGAGCATGGTTCAGCAGATCGAGGACAGTACGCAATATCTCAGCGATGGCGACCTGCTCGCAATCGCCCACTACCTGAAGTCGCTGCCGGCGCGCGAACCTTCCGGCACGTTCGCACCGCAAGACGCATCGACGCAGCCGAGCGCGAACGGCAATCGCGTGGCCGACGATCAGTCGCTCGGAAACATCGTCTACCGATCGTTTTGCGCGCGTTGCCACGGGCTCGACGGCAAGGGCGTGCCCAATGTGTTCCCCGCGCTGGCGGGCAATCCATCGGTGCTCGCGAAAGATACGACGTCGCTGATCCGCCTGCTCGTGGAGGGTGGAAACAGCCCCGCCACGGAGTCGGGTCCGCCACGCCAACGGATGCCCGCGTTTGCCGGCACACTGGTCGACGCACAGATGGGACAAGTGCTGACCTACATCCGCAGCGCATGGGGCAACAACGCTCAGCCGATCAGCGGCAACGACGTCCATGCGCTGCGGCAACTGCTGCATAAATGACATGACTCGAACGAAGCGCGCCGGTCGGTCCGACGCGCCGCTCGGCTACGGCTGACGCTGGCCGCCTTGGTGACGCGGCATCTTTTGCTGATTCTGTTGCTGCTGAGGCTGCCGGTGATCGCCACGATCATGCCCGCGCGGGTTGGTCGGCGCGGCCTGGCTGGGTTTTCGCGATGTCATCTGGTCCTCCTGTTGGCTGAAGAAAATCTCGGAGACTCGCCTGTATCGCGTCGCAACGGCCGTTCCCGGCCCGCGCGAGCGGGTCACACGATCGCATCCGCCATGTAAGGGGCGCATGCCGATGCGCGTGGTATCTTTAGGCCCGCCGGCGCTCACTGCCTGCCATCGAATGGCGCAAGCGGCGCGCCAGGATATATCCACAGACTTTGCGAGCCTCAAAGGCCAATTTTTCGATGGCAATGCAATTCGACGACGGGGAGCGCGCGGCCGTATATCGCGCCATCCATGAACGGCGGGACATGCGTCATTTCGTGCGCAAGCCGGTCGACCCGCACGTGCTCGCCCGCCTGTTCGATGCGGCGCATCACGCACCGAGCGTCGGATATATGCAGCCATGGAGAATCGTCAGGGTGACCGACGACGCACGGCGCAAAGCGCTGCACGATGCCGTCGAGCGCGAGCGCGCACGCACAGCCGCTGCGCTCGGCGAGCGCAGCGACGAATTCATGAAGCTCAAGGTGGAAGGCATGCTCGAGTGCGCCGAGCTGCTCGTCATGGCACTGATGGATGGCCGCGAAAAACACGTATTCGGTCGCCGCACGATGCCCGATATGGATCTGGCGTCGGTTGCCTGCGCGATTCAGAACATGTGGCTCGCTGCACGCGCGGAAGGGCTCGGCATGGGATGGGTGTCGCTCTTCGAGGTGGACGACGTTCGCCGCTTGTTGCGGATGCCGATGGGCGCCCGGCCTGTCGCCATACTATGCCTCGGACACGTCGAGCGCTTCTATCCTCGGCCGATGCTCGAAATCGAACACTGGGCCCAACGAATGCCGCTATCCGAGTGCGTTTTCGAAAACGAATGGCCGCCGACGGACTCCGAGCGCTGAAGGCCCCAGGCCTCGCGCCCGGTTATCCCTCGCAGCGATAGAAATCCATGTTCTGTCCGGCGGCGACGGCACGACGCAACCAATCCGGCGGATCTCCGTAGCCATCCCACGTATTGCCCATCGCATCGCGGTAAAGGATGGGCCGTTCAGCCTGCTTGTCGGCGGAAATCGATTCCGCCACAGCTTCGACCGTAATGCCGTATTCGTCCATGCGACGCCGGAGCCAGCGAATCAATCGTTCGCGAGCCTCGCCTTCAAGCTGTTCCATCGATGATTCCGGTTGTAGTTGATGCGGGGGTGTGGAGCCCCTTATTTGACCCGAGCCGAATCATACTCGACTCGCGGCAGCAGGCGGTTACAACCGCCCAACGGCGGGTCCGGATGGACGCGCGCCAGATTGTGTTTCAGGCCGTCGATGTCAATTATCGATACAAAACTTCCAAAAAGCAAAACGTCAAAACCAATAACGAGGTCTACTCCGCATATTGCGTCGGAGTATCCCAAAGCAGGAAACACCATCCCGTAAAAGCTCACCATCGGCGCCGCCGCGCGACAAGGTGAGCCTTTACGGGAGAAAATGCGGGACTTCGCGCGGCACGGCGGGCGCCAACTCGCCGAAAAGCGTCCCGCGAAGCAGAAAATCGCGCGCAAAGCACCCTGCAACACACCGCAACGGGGCAAACAAGCACTCTTTATCCCGAAAAACCTCACCTCACGCCCCGGGGCTCCCGAAAAACCTCACCACGCGGGAGCCCGCCTTGTCGGACGGCGCGGCCTAGCCGCGGTATCCGGTCACCGGTGCGGTGGCTGAACCCGTCGACATGCGTACCATCATGGCTGCATCCAGCAACGCTTCCATCTGCTGGCGGTCATACGGCTTGCGCAGCATTGTGGCCCCGGCGAGCGCTTCCGGCTTGCGGCCGTCGGGCAGCTCGTCGTACCCCGATGCGAAGATCACGCGCAACCCCGGCTGCAATGCGACAGCCCGCATCGCCAGTTCGTCGCCGGACAGATCGGGCAGTGCGATGTCCGTCACGATCACATCGAACGTGTGCTTGCCGAGGAGTACCAGCGCTTGCGCCGCATCGGCGGCTTCAGTCACGGCATAGCCGAGATAGGACAGCATGTCCGCCGTTGTGAAGCGAACCATAGGGTCGTCATCGACCAGCAGCACGCGCCCGCGCAAGCGGCCGGGCGTGCGGACGGCGTTGACGGCCTGAGCATCGTCCGTCCCAGGCAACGGCGGCGAAGGCAATGCCGGCTTGCCACGCACCTGATGCCGCAACACGTGGCGAATCTTGCGCGCCAGCGCTTCGCGGCTATAGGGTTTGCTGAGCAGATCGACGCCATCGTCGAGCCGGCCGCCATGCACGATCGCGTTATCGGTATAGCCCGACGTGAACAGAACCGCGATGTTGGGTAGTCGTTCCCGCGCGCGGCGGGCCAGCTCGGGACTGTCGAGGGGACCCGGCATGACGACGTCGGTGAATACGAGGTCGATCGGCACCCCGCTTTCGACGATCGCGAGCGCGCTTTGCGCGTCCTTCGCCCGCAGCACGCGATAACCGAGTTCTGAGAGCAGATCGACGACCGTTCCGCGCACGTCTTCGTCGTCCTCGACGACGAGAATGGTTTCCGTACCGCCCGTGATCGGCCCGGCCTCGACTTCGGTCTCGACATCCTCGGGCTGGCGGGCGCGCGGCAAATAGAGCCGCACGGTCGTACCCTGCTCGAGCTCGCTGTAGATCTTGATGTGTCCGCCCGATTGCTTGACGAAACCGTAGACCATGCTCAGCCCGAGGCCCGTGCCGCGGCCTTCGGGTTTCGTCGTAAAGAACGGCTCGAAGACACGCTCGAGCAACTCGGCCGGTATACCGCAACCGGTGTCGGTCACGGCGACCATGACGTATTGGCCGGGCGCCACGTCGGGATGACGCGCGACATAGACGTCGTCGAGAAAAGCATTGCCCGCTTCGATCGTGAGCTTGCCGTGACCCTGCATCGCGTCGCGCGCATTGATAGCCAGATTGAGCAGGGCATTTTCGACCTGCACGGTATCGACGAACGTATTCCACAGCCCGCCCGTGATCACCGTTTCGATTTCGACGCTTTCTCCAAGCGAGCGGCGCAGCATGTCGTCGATGCCGCGAATCAGCCTGCCAAGATTGACCGTCTTCGGCGACAACGGTTGCCGACGTCCGAATGCCAGCAGTTGCGAAGCGAGCCGCGAACCGCGTGCCGTCGCGGCAACGGCGGTCTGCAGCCGCTGCTCGGCGCGCAGATTCCCCGATACGTCGCGGCTCAGCAGTTGAAGATTGCCGGCAATGACTTGCAAGACGTTGTTGAAATCGTGAGCGACACCGCCCGTGAGCTTGCCGATCGCTTCCATTTTTTGCGCCTGGCGCAATTGCGCCTCGGTATGCAGGCGTTCCGCAATCGCCGCGGCGACGCGTCTTTCCAGTACGACGTTCGCCTCGCGCAAAATCTGTTCGGCCTCCTTACGATCCGAGATATCGATGATCGAGCCGATGTAGCCGAGAAACTTCCCGTCGTCGCCGAAGCGCGGTACCGCCGCGCCCAACACCCAGCGATAATCGCCGGCAGCGGTCCGTACCCGGTATTCGGCGCGAAACGGCCTGCGTTCGGCATGGGCATCGAGAAAGGCCTGGCGGGCGCTCTCGCGATCCTCGTCGTGCAGTGCTGCCCAGGCGCCTGCGCCTATGGCCTCATCGAGCGTCTGTCCGGTGAACTCGCACCAAGGCTGGTTCAGATAATCGAATTCGGCCTCCGGCGTGCTGATCCACATCATCACCGGTGCGTGATTGGCCATGTTCCGGAACCGCGCCTCGCTTTCGCGTAGATCGCGTGTGGCCTCGCGTCGCAGCCTCGCCATCTCGAGGTTTGCATTGACGCGCGCGAGAAGCTCGCGAGCCGAAAACGGCTTCGTCAGATAGTCGTCGGCGCCCGCGCCCAACCCCTCGACACTCGCCTCTTCGCCCGCACGCGCGGAAACGAGCACGACCGGCAAATCACGTAGTTCGGAGTCCGAACGAATTGCACGCAGCAAGCCGAAGCCGTCGAGACCCGGCATCATGACGTCGCTCAAGACGACGTCGGGCCTGCGCTCGCGGATCGCCGCGAGCGCTTCGTGCCCATCGGCGGCAGTGTCGACCTCCCATTGCCCCCGCAACAACCGGCTCATATAGCGGCGCATGTCCTCGTTATCGTCGACGACAAGCACGCGCGCCCCCCTCGTCCGGCTGCCGAACGGCAGCGTCGGCAGATCGTCGGCGCGCTCGGACGGGGCTTCGTCGCTGTCCTCCGCGCCCGCCTGCGGCAGCCAGCGCAGGGCCTCTTCGACGTACGCACCGGCACGGTGGGGCGTCCATGCAAGCAGGCGTTCGGGACCGATGCGATCGGGCGCCAGATGGGCGGTGCCGAATGGAAGGCTCAGGGTGAATGCGGTACCGCGTCCCACCTCGCTATCGACGGAGATCGTGCCGCCGTGCAGCTTGACGAGTTCGTGCACGAGCGCGAGGCCGATACCGGACCCTTCGAAGGAGCGGCTGCGCTGCCCCTCGACACGGTGAAAACGCTCGAACAAGCGCGCAAGCTCGTTCGAGGGAATACCGACACCCGTATCGCGAACGACGATCTGCGCTGCTTCGCCGTCGGGCGACACCTGCGTGCGCACCTCGATGCGCCCTTCGAACGTGAACTTGAATGCATTGGACAGGAGATTGAGGACGATCTTCTCCCACATATCGCGGTCGACGTAGACCGGCTGCGGCAGGCTCTCGCACTCGATAGACAATTCGAGGCCGGCCCGCTGGGTGGCCGACTCGAAACTCGACGCGAGTTCCGCGGTGAACTTGGCCACATCGGTCGGCTCGAACATCGCTGTCGCACGCCCCGCCTCGATGCGCGAGAAGTCGAGCAGCGAATTGACGAGCCTGAGCAACCGCACGCTGCTGCGATGTGCGGTCAGCAGGCGGCGCCGTTGAGGCGGCACCAGCGCATTTGCCGACGAATCGTTGAGGGCATCTTCGAGCGGTCCCAGCATCAGCGTGAGCGGCGTCCGAAACTCGTGACTCACGTTCGAAAAGAACGCGGTCTTGGCACGGTCGATTTCGGCCAGGACTTCGGCACGCCGCCGCTCGTCCTCGTAGGCCTGGGCATGGCCGATGGCCGCCGAAATCTGTCCGGCAACGAGCCCGAGAAAGCTTCGATAGTTACCGTCGTACAGGCGATACGGATTGAGCCCGACCACGAGCACGCCAGCCCGCCCGGCTTCCGCGCCCGGCACGATGGGCAGCAATGCCGCCTGCGCAGGGGACTCGTCCCACGGACCGCTCGGCAACGGTACGCCAATGCGCTCGTCGAATTCCGAGACCAGCGTGGGTGTGCGCGTGCGCAATACCTCGCCGACCGGCCAGATCGACGAATCGTCCGCGGCGATCGAATGCGGCGCGGCCCGGTGGGCGCGATCGACCCCGGACGCACACGCGAGCTCGAGCGTCGGTGCGCTCATATCGTCCGCCATATAAATCATCGCGAACGGCAGATCGCGGCCGTTCGTGCCGAGTGCCTGCGCGCTGCGTGCGCACACTTCCTGCCAGGTTCGGGCACGCGTTGCATCGGCGGCCAGATCGCGCAACAGCGCCAGTTGCCGTTCGCCGATGACGCGTGGCGTATCGTCCGTACTTGCGCAAATGATTCCGCCGGCGCCGCCGTCGTCGTTTGGAATGGGGCTGAACGAGAACGTGTAATACGTTTCCTCGGGGTAGCCGTTACGCTCCATGACGAGCAGTTGCTCCTCGACATAAGTGCCGCGGCCCCCGCTCATCGCCATATCGAGCATCGGCTCGATATCGCTCCATATTTCGCCCCACACGTCCTTTATCGGCCGGCCCAGCGCCCATTCGTGCTTGCCGCCGATAATCGACTTGTATGGATCGTTATAAAAATAGATCAATTGCTTGCCCCAGCCGATCCAGATCGGCTGGCTCGAATTGAGCATGATGCGCAGCGCGACTTTGAGGCTTTGCGGCCACGTATCAGGCGCACCGAGCGGCGTCCCGCTCCAATCGAATGCGCGGATGAGCCCGCCCAGTTCGCCGCCGCCCGAAAGAAAGTCCCAACCCTGCGGCTGGCGCAACGAATGCGATGCTTCGTTCATGTGGCAGTTCCTTGCTCGTCGATTCAGCAAAGATATCGCCGCCACTCGCAAAAACCAATATGCCGTATGGTCAAATC
Source organism: Trinickia sp. (assembly GCF_057351765.1). Classification (NCBI taxonomy): domain Bacteria; kingdom Pseudomonadati; phylum Pseudomonadota; class Betaproteobacteria; order Burkholderiales; family Burkholderiaceae; genus Trinickia; species Trinickia sp. Next base: position 194,287 of record NZ_JBMRBK010000040.1, read on the forward strand.
GCCGTAAATGCGCGAATAAAAATCGGGCACAAATCGTGCGCACCGCGACGACTGCAAGAATTACTGAGCGGGCGATCCGCCATCCGACGAATCGGAAACAAAGTTGCGCGATCAACAGCTCAAAGCGTATCGTCCGTCGTCAATGCCTCGCGCAACGCCCGATCGAGGCGCTCCCACGCGCGTTCGTCGGCGGGCAAGCCAAACCGCAGCCCGGGCACGACATCGAATCGGCGGACCCACACGGCGCGACGTGCGAGTCCCTCCTGCAGACGAGCGGCATCGGCGCAGCGTACCCAGGCAAAGAGGGGCGTATGCGTCGCTTTCAATCCGTGCCGCTCGAGCAAGGCCACGAGGCGCGCCGACGCGTCGCGCAGCTGGGTACGCATCGAGCGCTGCCACTGTTCGTCCAGCAACGCGGCCCGCACAACGCTACGCGCCGGGCCCGATACGGTCCACGGCCCACGCAGTCCACGCATCGCGTCATCGAGTGCGGCCGGAGCGAGCGCGAACCCGGCCCGGGCGCCAGCGAGACCATAGAACTTGCCGACCGAGCGCAATACGACAAGGCCGTCGGTCTCGATATGCGAGGCCACGCTCAGATGAGGCGTCGCCTCGACGTACGCCTCGTCGACGATAAGGCCCCCGCCACGCGAAACGAGCTGACGATGCCAGTCGAGCAGCGTGGCCGCATCGAACGATTCGGTGCCGGGGTTGTTGGGGTTCACGACGACCAGATGCGTCAGCGTCGCCGGTAGCGGCACGCCCGGAGCAAGAAGGAAATCGGCGGCGACGCGTCGATCGGCAAACGGCTCCGTGACGAAGCGCTCCACCGTAAAACCCGCGGCTGCGAACGCCGGCGCATATTCGCCGTAAGTCAGCAGGCCGATACCGATGCGCCCCACGGGCAGGACCTGCGGCAGCATGCGAATGGCCGCTTGCGTGCCCGCCACGGCCAGCGCGCGCGGCGCGCCATAATGGGCGGCCGCGATCGCTTCGAGATCGTCGCCGTCATCGGGCAAGCGCAGCCACGCCTGCGCGTCGATATCGGGCACCGGATAACCGCATGGATTGATGCCTGTCGAAAGGTCGATCCACTCTTCGCGAGCCATACCGTAACGGCGCACGGCTTCGGAAAGGTTGCCGCCATGAGGCACGGCAACGGAGACGATGGGACGCTCGGATGTCGACATGATCTGCTCAAAACACCATTGACGCGGCGGCTAGCAGGATCAGGCCGGCCAGCCATGCCAAGAGCGCGCGCCGGACGAGCGACAGCGCCCGCCCGATATCGCGGGCATGCGGCGCGGCGCCGCTGCCGAGCGGTGGACGCGCTTCGTCGACGCCATGATAGCGGGCGCTTCCGCCGCACGATACGTCGAGGCTGCCGGCACCGCTTGCCATGACGGGCCCCGCATTCGGGCTGTCCCACGCCGCTGCCTGGGTCCACCAACACCGCAATGCGTTGCGTGGATTGCCGCACAGCGCATAAGTCAGCGCGGTCAGGCGCGCGGGCAGATAGTTGGCCGCATCGTCGAGGCGGGCGGCGGCCCAGCCGAACGAGGTGAACCGCGGCGTGCGATAGCCCCACATCGCATCGAGCGTGTTGACGAGCCGATAGGCCAGCGCGCCCGGCCCTCCTGCGATGGCGAACCAGAACAATGCCCCGAAAATCGCGTCGTTGCCGTTTTCCAGGGCCGATTCCACGGCAGCGCGTGCGACGGCCGATGCTTCCGCGTCCGAAAGATCGCGCGTGACGATGCGCGATGCCAGCGCGCGCGCGCGCGGCAAATCGCCGTTCGCGAGCGCGCCTTCGATCGGAGCGATGTGATCGGAAAGGCTGCGCGCACCGAGCGCGAACCACAGCAACAACGCATGGAGCATCCATCCAAACGCGACCGGTAACACGCGCATGAGCACGATCGATAGCGCGACCGGCGGCACGACGGCCACTGCCCAACCGACGACGCCGAGCGCGCGAACGCGCAGCGCGGCCAGCCGCGTGCGCGAATCGCATCGTTCGGTTCGCGTATCAACCGTATCGCGGTCCGGGTTGAGCGATCGTTCGAGCCGCTTTGCGAATCGTCCGAATGCGACGAGCGGATGAGCGCGCTGCGGCTCGCCCAGCCACCAGTCGAGTACGACGCCCACGATAGCGAGCATGGCGATTGCCGCGAAGGACGGTAGCGCCATCATTGCAATGCTCCCGCCGAAGCGGCCGTTGTCCGGCCCAGTTGCCGCACGCATGCGTATGCGCCGACGCGAGCGGCGGTGACATAATGCAGCCCTGCTTCACGGCACGCGCCCGCCGCGCGATGCTCGCGCAAAAGGCGCGCTTCATAATCGACCCGCTCAGGACGCCCCCCATGCCACGTGCGCTGATGATTCAAGGAACGAGCTCCGATTCGGGCAAAAGCACGCTTGTCGGCGCGCTGTGCCGAATCGCCGCGCGAGCCGGCATCCGCGTCGCGCCGTTCAAGCCGCAAAACATGTCGCTCAACAGCGCCGTCACCGTCGATGGCGGCGAAATCGGCCGCGCCCAGGCCTGGCAAGCGTTGGCGGCCGGTGTCGACCCCCATACGGATATGAACCCGGTGCTGCTCAAACCGAACAGCGACATCGGCGCGCAAGTCATCGTCCACGGTCGGGCGCGCGGCAACCTCGATGCGCGGGCCTATCATGCGTACAAGCCGATCGCCATGCAGGCCGTGCTCGAATCGTTCGATCGACTGCGGGCCGCCTACGATCTCGTGCTTGTGGAAGGCGCAGGCAGTCCGGCCGAAATCAACCTGCGCGAGGGCGATATCGCGAACATGGGCTTCGCCGAAGCGGCCGATTGCCCCGTCATCATCGTTGCCGATATCGATCGAGGCGGCGTGTTCGCGCAAATCATCGGCACGCTCGCCTGTCTTTCGGAGGCTGAACGCGCGCGCGTCAAGGGCGTGATCGTCAACAAATTTCGGGGCGACCCGGCGCTTCTCCAACCCGGCATCGATTGGGTCGAAGCACGCACCGGCACACCCGTGCTCGGCGTGGTGCCGTTCGTGCCAGGCCTCTGGCTCGATGCCGAGGACATGTTGCCGGCCGCACGGCACGCACCCGCCTCGGACGACACGGTGTTGCGCGTGATCGTGCCGGCGCTGCCGCGCATCAGCAATCACACCGATTTCGATCCGCTGCGCGCGCACCCGCAAGTCGACTTCCGTTACGTCCGGGCCGGCGAACCGCTGCCCGCAGCGGATCTCGTCATTCTGCCCGGCAGTAAAAGCGTTCAACGCGATCTCGCCTGGCTTCGCGCACAGGGGTGGGAGGACTACCTGCGTCGCCATCTGCGTTATGACGGGAAGGTCATCGGCATATGCGGCGGAATGCAAATGCTCGGACGCGGCATGCGCGATCCGCTTGGCATCGAGAGCTCTACCGAACGCACCCGCGGCTTCGGGCTGCTCGATTTCGAGACCGAGCTTGCGCCCGAAAAACAACTCGTCCGCATCGAGGGTTCGCTGACACTCGGCGATGCGCCGGTGCATGGATATGAAATCCACATGGGGACGACGACGGGCACGGCACTCGCGCGGCCGGCCATGTGGCTGCGCCAGGGCGCTGGCGACGAGCCGCGGCCCGACGGCGCCATATCCGACGATGGCCAGATTTTCGCCACTTATCTGCATGGCCTCTTCGACGGTCCCGATGCCTGCGCGGCATTGCTGCGCTGGGCGGGGCTCGATGATGCCCAGCGCATCGATCACGACGCGCGCAGGCTTGCGTCGATCGACACATTGGCCGACGCCGTTGCCGCGCACGTCGATGTACCAGCGCTTTGGCGCTTGATCGAATGAGCGGGAATCGCGATGAGCCAAGGCCGTTGTCCGTCGTTGCAAGGAACGGCGTAGTCTAGCGGGTCGCGGGATTTCCGTCGACGATGACGCCTGCGCATCCATCGTATCGCGTCCCGCAAAAGCTCACCTTATGCCGAGGCAGGCAGCGCGGTCGCGCATGATCGTGCACCGCGCGTCTGGCTGACGCCTCCCGAAAACACTCACCTTGATCGCCGCGGGATAAGGCGTTACGGGCGCCGCAATCCCGAAAACGCTCACCTTTGGCATCTTGGGGGCCGCGCGTACAGGCCCCCTCTACGGCAGGTCCCGGAAAAGCTCACCGATGGGGGCCGAGCGAAAGCGATCCCTTCCTCGGCTCCCGAAAAACCTCACCCTAAGAGGCGGCCGATATACTCCCGAAAATACTCACCGTCACGGACGATCGCGATCACGCATTCGATGCACCCTCC